>CAZAHF010000018.1:0-17149 GCA_964484995.1 uncultured Candidatus Bathyarchaeia archaeon
TTAAGAGTTGAAGTGCAGCCATGTTTGTTGGGTAACCACCCCAAAGGTCCCAGCTACGAAAATAAACAATAAAGTGTAGTTTTCCATAACGTATTCTAGTATCTATAAGCCTCATACAAGGTGGGTTTTCAAGTTTTATGTCGTTAGGCATAGCAACTTCCATACAAGCCTGATTTGTTTCAAACCCTTCCTCTTTATACATCCTTATAACTTCTTGAATTTGGTTTAGTTTTCTTTTTGCTTCAAAAACAAAACCTTGAAAATATGGAAACTCGGTAAGTCTCTCACCATAGGTGTATTCTTCCCCGGCTTTAAACCCTGTAACAAGGTATGTCATATACTCGTTTACAAACTGGTGGCTGGTTGGTGGAGGAACATCTTCAGGAACTTCTGGAATTATCGGTCTAAACTTAGGATTTTTAACTTGGATAACAATAAAGTCTAACTCTTTTCTTTTACGGCCTTTTCTTGAACCTTTCTGGATTACGTATTCATAGCCTTTTTCAAGACAGAGTTTTAGACATTTATACCAGCTTTCTGGAAGATCAAAAGCTGTGACATTGTAAACATTCATGGAAGATTTCCCCGCAAATTTTTAATTCAACATAGGAATAACAACATTTATCCTTAATAATGTCGTGTCCTATTTTAGTTTACCTAAAAATCTAGCTGAAATATGTGGGTGGAGGAAAAACTTTGCAGACAGATGAGCTTGAAAACTGGCGGAGAACTCATTTTTCAAGTGAAATTACACCAAACCTTGATGGGCAAAAGGTGACTGTTTTTGGTTGGGTTCAAACTGTTAGAGATCTTGGAAAAATGAAGTTTATTGTTTTAAGTGACCGTGAAGGAGAAATCCAGATAACTATACCAACTCAAACTGTAAATCCTGAGGTTGTTAAAAGGGTTTCTGGATTAAAAAAACAGTCGGTGATAGGGGTTAGGGGTGTTGTTAAAAAGAGTGATAAAGCTCAACGTGGAGTTGAAATTTTTCCTGAAGAAATTAAGGTTTTAAATTATGCTCAGCATCCTCTTGCACTAGATCCTACAGGTAGAATTCCAGCGGAACTTGATGTTAGGCTAAATGCAAGAATTCTTGATCTTAGAAGACCTGAAAATAAGGCTATTTTTAAGTTAAACCATCAGGTTCTTCATGCGATAAGAGAATATCTTGAAAATGAGGGATTTATTGAGGTTCAAACACCAAAAATAATAGCAACAGCAACCGAGGGAGGAGCAGCACTTTTCCCTGTTGTATATTTTGATAAGGAGGCTTTTCTTGCTCAAAGTCCTCAGCTTTACAAGGAGCAGTTAACCTCTGTTTTTGAAAAAGTTTTTGAGATAGCTACTTTTTTTAGAGCTGAGGAATCACATACAACAAGACATATTGCAGAGTTTGTTTCGGTTGATGTTGAACAGGCATTTGCAACATGGGAAGATGTAGTAAGACTTCTTGAAAACCTAATAGTTTTTGTTTTTAAGAGTGTAAAAGAAAATTGTAAAAAAGAGCTTGAAACTTTAAAAAGCGATGTTAAAGTTCCAAGTTTACCTTTTCGCAGGTATACTTATGACGAAGTCTTAAAGATTTTGGAGGAGAAAGGATATCCTATTAGTTGGGGGGAAGACATACCAACTCCAGCTTTAAGAGCTCTTGGTGAAATTCATAAAGATGAGTTTTATTTTATTGTTGACTGGCCAACAAAGTCAAAACCCTTCTATATAAAGCCAAGAGACGATAAACCAGAAGTTTGTGAAGCGTTTGATTTAATGTATAGTTGGATTGAGCTTGCTTCTGGTGGGACAAGAATCCATAAAAAGGAGCTTTTAGTTAAAAGGCTGGAGGAACAGGAGTTAAACCCTGAAAGTTTTAAGTATCATCTTAGGGTTTTTGATTGGGGTATGCCTCCACATGCAGGTTGGGGTTTAGGGTTAAGCAGACTTTTAATGGTTCTTACAAGAAGGGAAAATATTCGTGAATGTGTTCTTTTTCCAAGAGACCGTGAAAGACTTGAACCTTAAGCTTTTAAGGTTTTTTCTTCCTCTAGTTTTTTTAGGTTTTCTAGTTCTTGAGCCAGTAGTGGTAGAAATGTTCCTATGTCTGAGATTACACCTATAGCTTGCATAGAACCTCTATCAAGCAGTTTTGTTACTGTTGAAGGATTTATGTCCACACATACAACTCTAACTGTTGATGGAAGCATGTTACCAACAGCAATAGAGTGTAAAGCTGTAGAAAACATTAAAACCATGGATACATCTTTAAGAATTTCTTTATATCTTTTTTGAGCTTCAACCATGTCTGTAATAACTTCTGGTAAAGGACCGTCATCTCTAATAGAGCCTGCTAAAACAAACGGAATTCCACGTTTTATACACTCATACATTATTCCTTTTTTAATTAGGCCTTTTTTTACAGCCTCAGAAAGAGAGCCAACCTTGTAAATTTCATTTATAGCGGCTATATGGTTTCTATGACCCTTTAAGGTTGCAACACCTTCTTTTAGACTTATTCCTAAAGAAGTCCCGTAAAGAGCTGCTTCAACATCATGAACAGCTAAGGCATTACCACTTAGTAGGGCGTCTATAAACCCCATCCTTATAATGTTTGCAAAAGCATCAGCAGCACCTGTATGTACAACTGCAGGTCCAGCTACAGCCACGATTTTTCCACCGTTTTTCTTAATCTCGTAAATGTCTTGAGCTATCTGTTTAATTATTGAGGTTGCAGGTTTTTCTGAGGATGCTTCACTACTCATAAACTTAAAGATTCCTATGCTTTCCCTTGGACGTTCTGGAGGTCTAACTTTTATCCCTGTCTCACCAACAACTATAAGATCTCCCTTTTTAACTTCAGCTATAGCTTTACAGTAGGCTTTACAGTTTTCAAGGTCTAAAACTATTACTTTATCCATCATCAAATTTTCAACTTCAACCCATCTACCTTTAAGATAAACATAGGTTGGATGGTTTGTTGTAGAGTAGAAGTTTTCTGGTAAGGTTTTGTCTGCTGGTGCAGGCTCATATTGGGCTTCTTCAATTTTACAGGGAACAGCCCCCAGCCTAAAAATCTCTTCTAAAATAAGGTTTAGATGGTTTTGGTCTCGCCCCTTAACAACCATCTTAGCATAGCTATAGTCTGTTTTTCTTTTTCCAACCCTAAACTCTAAAACTTCAAAGTCTCCACCCAACTCCATAATACGATCCCATATTCTTGAAAGAATCATTGAGTCTATTAGGTGGCCTTCAACCTCAACCTCATGGGTAGCAGAAAAGTTTCGGTTGGCGGACATTCTAACTTCAAACTCCCATACTTTTCTCCAGAGAAGCTTTAAAATCCAAAAATTAAAGCTTTACTCTTAAAGGTTCTGGTAGGAGACTGTTTATTGTTGTTAAATAAGGTTTATCTTGATAAACCCTAAAAAATCCTTCCCGTTTTTTGGTTTACGGTTTTCTACAAACATTAATCATATTAACCGTTATTAACGGTTAATAGTGTTTTTATGGAAAGGTTTTAATGTTTGGTTAGATTTCTTTTTAAGAGTGAAAAGAAGATGTCTAGACTTAAAATAGCAATACCTAAAGGCCACCTGTGGGAGGGTACAAAAAATCTGCTTACTCAGGCTGGGTATGAGCTTAAGGTTATTAGTGAAAGATCCTATCTTGTTTTGTCTAATGACCCGGAAATTGAGATGAGGATTCATCGGGCTCAAAACATTAGTCCTCTTGTGGAAGAGGGGAGATATGATTTAGGGATAACTGGTTTTGACTGGGTTGTTGAATGTAATGCGGATGTTGAGGAGCTTATGGATCTTGGGTTTGGACGGGTTGATGTTGTTGCTGCTATCCCACAAACTTATGGTCTTTCTGCTTCTGACGAAAATATTTTTGAAAAGTTTTTGGAGAAGATTAGGCTTGAAGGGAAAAATAGGGTTGTTGTCGCCTCAGAATATGAAAATATAACTAAAAGTTTGTGTGAAGAAAAGTTTAAAGGATTTCCCTATAAGCTTATCCGTTCTTATGGGGCTACTGAAACTTTTATTGGTGTTGCAGACCTAATAGTTGACTGTTCTGAGACAGGAACCTCACTTAGAGAGAATGGTTGGCAGGTTATCCACAAACTTTTTGATTCAACAGCAAGACTAATAGCAAACAAACAAAGTCTAGAAGACCCCTGGAAAAAAGAAAAAATTGAAGGGTTTGTAACTCTGCTTAAAGGTGTTAAGGAAGCTGAAGACTTAAAACTTATTAAAATGAATGTTCCAAAAAACGCGTTAAAAGATGTTTTAAGCATCTTACCTTCAATGAAAAGTCCAACAATCGCTCAGTTAGCTATGGAAAAAGAACCTGGATATGCTGTTGAGGTTGCTGTAAAAAAAGAACAAGTAATATGGCTTATTCCAGCCTTAAAAAAGGCTGGTGCAAGCGACATCCTAGAAATAGACATAAAAAAGGCTATAAGGTAAAAGTTTTTAGGCTATGTAGGGTGGCCCTTCACTTCTATCCGGTCTTAAAACCCTTATCCTCTGCTCACTTCTAATAAGGTCATCCATCCTTTTCTCAAATCTTCTACACTCATCAAGAAGCTCATCCAAGTCTAATCCAAGTTTTGCTAAAAGATTAAGTTTTTCAAGTAGCTGATAGGCAGTTATAACGTCTGGTGTACCTAGCTGAGTTGAAGCTACATAGTTTTTGTAGGGTACATGACCCCAAAGACTTACAGCTTCAACTCCAATTTTACTAATCTCATTTAAGAGTAGAGAGTAGATGCTGCTTGGCCCCTCATAGTTTACAAGCTCAACACCTAAACCTATTAAAACCTTTTTTAGTTTCTCATTGTTTACCACACCAGACACTCTGGGTTCTCTAACATAGTCTATAAGTCCACCTAAACTGTAAACATTTTTAACTTCAAACCTTTTTATTAAACTTAAAACACCATCTACAAACTCATACCAGTTTAAGTTTGGCTCAGAACCATAAACAAAAACAGTTTTTAGGTTTTTTGAATAGAAAACTTCTGTTGTTGGCGGTTTAAGATTCCTAATTATTCCATCTTCAACAACTATAAACGGTCTGTTTACAGAGTAATCATAAAACTCTTTCTTGAAGCAGCCGATTTTTTCAGCTTCAAACTTCTTTATAAGATACTCAATACTGTAGGTTGTAATAAGTCCTGCATCAGAGTAGCCTTTAAGACCTAAGATTAGGCTTTGAGCCTTTTCAACAACTTCTCTGAACAAAATGTAAGCCATAAAATTTCCCAACAACTTTTAGGCTTAAAGCCTTTTAAACTTAGCTCCTGCTTTTAAGCTCCTCTAAAATTTCTTTTGCTCTATCAATCCTTATCTTTCTCTCTTGAACCATCCTTTCCGCTACAAGGTCTATAAGTTCACCTGTTGCTCCAGCACTTATTGCTATATTTCTTGCATGAAGAGACATATGTCCACGTTGAATACCCTCTTTTACAAGAGCTCTTAACGCTGCAAGGTTTTGAGCTAAACCAACAGCAGCTAAAACCTCACCAAGCTCCCTCGCTGTTTTTACACCAAGAATTTTTAGGGCAATTTTTGCTATTGGGTTTGTTCTTGTTGCACCACCAACAATCCCAACCGCAACTGGAAGCTCAATAGTTCCAACAAGATCTCCATTCTCATCTTTTTCCCATGTTGTTAATGGACTATAATGACCGGATCTAGCAGCATATGCGTGTGCTCCAGCCTCAATAGCTCTTGTATCATTTCCTGTAGCTAAAACAACAGCTGTAACACCGTTCATTATACCCTTATTGTGGGTTGCACACCGATACGGGTCTGCAGCTGCAAAAGCATAAGCATCAACAATTCCTTCAACAATCTCCTCCCCACCTAAAACATTTTTATCAATAACTGTTTTTGCTCTAGCAAGTCTAAAAGTTGCCAGATTTGAAATTATTCTTAACAAAACTTTTCCACCAGTAATTCTTTCTATTAGTGGTGCAACAGCCTCAGCCATAGTGTTTACAGCATTTGCACCCATTGCATCCCTACAATCTACATGTAGCTCAGCTATAACCATAGGGCCTCTAAAAGTATTCAAAACTTTTACGTTTAGGTCTTTAGCACCACCACCCATCGAAACCAAAACAGGATCCTGCTTATTCGCTTCCTCTAATATTCTTTCTTTTTCAAGTAGGAGATCTGCTTTAGCTTTTTCAGGTTTATCAACACCAACAACCTGAATTTGACCTATCATAATAGGTTCAGTGCTACTTGTAAAAAATCCTCCTTTTGCTGCTGCAAGTTTGGCTGCATGACTTGCTGCAGCAACAACAGAGGGTTCTTCTATAGCCATAGGGATTAGGTAGGGTTTACCGTTTATAATAAAGTTTACAGCAACCCCCAAGGGAATATGTGCAACACCAACAACGTTTTCAATCATTCTTTCAGCTATTTCAATTGGAAGAGAACCTGAATTTTTAAGTATAGCAACTTCCTCATCTGTTAAACCTGCAAAATCTTTAACAATTCTAAGTTTTTCTTCAAATGGTAGATTGTAAAATTTTGGGATTACTGAAGTTTTCATGGCTTCACAAACCCTTAACTATTACTACAACTAGATCTATATATCTTCATTGGTTAGTTTTGTTATTTAGACATAAGAAAATGCTAACTCTTTAAATTAAAGATTGAATACTTTTTAGTTGTGGTATGTGAAGCTTGAGCGAAAAAGGGGTTGAAAAAGCAGAAATAGAAAAACTTCTTCGTATAAAAGAAAGACTAGAAAGAAAGATTGCTGAATGTAAAGCTGAGTTAGAACATTTACATTATCTTTTAGAGTTTATTGAAAAACAGCTAGCAGAAAGAAGTTTTAAGGTTGCTGCTGAGACAGTTCGTCCAAAACCTGTTGCTGAAACACCTAAACCTCCACCAACGGTAAAACAAACTATACCTTTAAGAGCAACCAACGGAAACCTTCTAGCAACCATCTATATTGAAAACAATGAAATGAGGGTTATTCCATCTGAAAACATAAAGTTTAATGTTAACATACCACCATTCCAACAGTTTTTAGTTGAGAAGGTTTTAAACGGAATGACTTCAAAAGATAGAGAGGAGGCTATGGCTGGAAATATAACTCCAGATGAAATTTTAACCTACAGAATTTTAAAAGACGGAGATATACTAAAAGAAATAGTAATTAGAAATTGGAGGGAAGAACGTAGAATAACAACCTTAAAAAATTCTATTAGATGGACTTTAGAAAAAATGTATGAAAAAATGAAGCTTTAACTTTAACAGGAAAAAATTTTTGTTAAAGGGTTAAAGTGTTTAGATAGCTTTATCTTAAAGCTTTTGAATAACGTATATAAGAACCATTCAGAAACCCGTTTTGGTTCTGGTTTAAGGGGAGGTTTTGGTTTTGGTTGAGATTCCACTAAAAAGAGTTAATGATTACACATGGGAAATCCCAAAATATAGGCCTGATATGCGTGTACATGGAATCATATATGCAGACAACTTTCTACTAGAAAAAATGAGAACTGACAGAACACTTGAACAGTGTGCTAATGTTGCAACTCTACCAGGAATCTATAAGCATTCAATAACAATGCCTGATGGACATGAAGGATACGGTTTTCCTATTGGTGGTGTTGCAGCAACAGATTATGATGAAGGTGTAATCAGTCCAGGTGGTGTAGGCTACGACATAAACTGTGGAGTACGTTTACTTAGAACTAATCTTACAGAAGCTGATGTAAAACCTAAGCTTGCTGAGCTTTTAGAGGTAATTTTTAGGCTTGTACCTTCAGGTCTTGGAAGTAAAGGAAAGATTAGACTTTCACCCTATGAGCTTGATAGGCCTCTTGTTGAGGGTGTTAATTGGGCGATAAGCCGTGGTTATGGTTGGGCTGAAGATGCTGAGGTATGCGAAGAAAATGGATGTATGAAGGAAGCTGACCCTTCAAAAGTTTCAGCCACTGCTAAAAGTCGAGGAGCACCCCAGTTTGGTTCACTTGGTAGTGGAAACCATTTTCTTGAGATTCAAAGAGTAGACAAGATTTATGATCCTAAAGCAGCAAAAATTCTTGGAATTACTGAAGAAGGCCAGGTAACCGTTATGATTCATACAGGTTCACGTGGTTTTGGCCATCAGGTTTGCTCAGACTATCTACGTGTAATGGAGAGAGCTGTTAGAAAATATGGTATTAAGATTCCTGACAGGGAGCTTGCATGTACCTATGGTAAGTCTCAGGAGGCTGAAGACTATTTTAAGGCTATGGCTGCCGCTGTAAACTATGCTTTTACCAATAGACAATGTATAACCCACTGGGTTAGGGAGGCTTTTGAGAAGGTTTTTGGTCAGTCAGCAGATAAGTTGGGCTTAGAGCTTGTTTATGATGTTGCTCATAACATATGTAAAGTTGAGGAGCATATTGTAGATGAAACTGGAAAGATAAAAAAGGTTTGGGTTCATCGTAAGGGTGCAACAAGAGCTTTTCCAGCAGGTCATAGAGATATACCTAAGAGGTATAGGGAGATAGGTCAACCAGTCCTTATTGCTGGAACAATGGGGACAAGCTCATGGGTTCTTCTAGGTAATAAGAAGGCTATGGAACTTAGTTTTGGTTCAACAGCTCATGGTGCAGGCAGGTTTATGAGTCGTGCAGCAGCAACAAGAAGGTTTGGTGGCCATGAAATAAAAAGACAGCTTGAGAGTAGGGGGATTCTTGTTAGAGCTGCAAGTATGACTGTGATTGCTGAGGAAGCACCAGAAGCCTACAAGGATGTGGATAGGGTTGCTGAGGTTTCTCATAGGGTTGGGATAGCAACAAAAGTTGTTAGACTAACACCCTTAGGAGTTGTAAAAGGTTAGGCCTCTTTGCTAGAAAAAGAAATAAAAAAGCTTCCAAAAAAAGAGATTTTAAAAATTTTTAGGCTTTTTAACAAAAACTGGATGACTGTTGATGGCTTATGGTTTTTGGTTGTTGAAAATGAGTTTGGTGTGGAAGCTGCTAAAAAGGTTAACCTAAAAGTTTCCGAGTTGATGGCGCCGGTGATGGCTAAAAGGATAATGAAAACTTTAGGTTTAAAGGGAGAAAAAATTCAGGAGCTTGCTAAAGCTTTAAGTTTTATTGTTTGGGCTTCAATCCAAAAAATAGAGTTTAAAAAACTATCAAAAGATAGCTTTTTAATGCGTGTAGTTGACTGTGTACCTCAAAAAACAAGAATAAGGGAAGGAAAAGAAGAGTTTCCATGTAAACCTATGGGTATAGTTTTTCTATCAAATTTTGCTAAGACTGTTAACCCAAAGTTTAAAGTTGAATGTTTAAGATGCCCTCCAGATCCTCACCCAAAAAATGTTTGGTGTGAATGGAAATTTTATGTTTAGAAAAGCTACCGGGGTTAGAGAAGATGAGTATTAGACTTGAGGGATTATGTGAAAAGTGTATAAATGAGAAGTGTAGGAAGTGGTTAATTAGAAACATGGATGGGATAAAAGGAAGACTTATTGTTGAAAACTGTGAATTTTTTGTTCCAGAGAAGGAGGAACCAAAATAAAAGTAGTGGAAAGAAGAATTGAAGTTAAGTTTATCTAACTGGGTTTTTTACCGTAGACCTCTAGACGACTGTATTGGTTTGGTTAAGAAACTTGGCTTTAAAAACATTGAATTTAATATGATATGTGTAGAGAATAAGGCAAAAGAGTCTGTTTATAAAGTAAAAGAGCTTATTAACCGTTATGGGTTAAATTGTTTATCTGTTCATTCCGCAGGATTATACGTTAAAAATGAAAATGAAGTGGAAAAAGCGGTTTTTTATGGTAAAACTTCAATAGATTTTGCTTTTAAACTTTCAGCTCCAATTCTGGTTGTTCATTCCTATGTTTCTAGAAGAATCTCCAGAAACTTAAGAAGAAAAATTTTAAAACAAATTTTTTTAGAGCTGGAAGATTATGCAGATAAATCGGATGTTAAACTAGCCTTAGAAAATTTATCCTTAGATTCTAGTGGTTTTGGTAGAAGTGTTTCTGAAGTTAAAGAAATTCTAAAAGTTATTAACACTAAGAAATTAGGAATAACTTTAGACTTTTGTCATGCTGAAGAAATAGGTCAAACATATAATTTTTTAGAAAACTTTAAGGATAAAATAGTAAACATCCATTTAAGTAGCCAAAAACATGGAAACTTTAATAGAAAAGATTCGAATTTAGAGGCTTTTCTTAAAAAACTTTTAAAAATCAACTATAAGGGGCCTTTAACCCTAGAACCGAATCCAAGATGTAAGTTTGGAGGAATCTTTAAAACAAAAACTGTTATAGAAAAAGTTTTAGAGGAATTTAATCAGGACTACCTAAACTCTTAAAAATGAAGTATTTTTCTAGGGAATCTTTTGGTTAAGCTTTATCTTTTTAGGTAAACTTTGGTATGATTTTTGAGCCTATAAGTTCAATAGCCTTCTTCTTATCTGCACCAATTGGTGAACCTGCAACAACCTGAGTAACACCAGCTTTAAGCAACTCATCTATTCTTGCTGAGCAGTCTTCAGGTGTTCCACAAACAGAAAATGCTTCTAACATTTGGTTTGTTACAGACTTACCAACTGTCTTAAAGTCTCCTTTACCTATTGCTTCTCTAATAACATTCTGAGAATCTAGGTCTATTCCATGTCTGTCTAAAGCTTCTGGTGGTGAACCTGCAACAATAAAACCAACAACTATACGTGCAGCCTTTTTTGCTTTTTCAGCATCCTCGTCAACAGAGAAACATGCGTAGGCTGCAACATCAATATCTTTAAGTTCTCTACCAGCCTTTTTTACACCCTCTCCAAGATGTTGAACAGCAACCTGAAAATCTTTTGGGTGAGAAGCATTAATAAGCACACCATCACCAACCTCACCAGCAACTCTTAACATTAATCTACCCTGAGCCCCAATGTAAATGGGTATTTTACCTACTGGTTTAACAGCTAAACCTGCACCTGCAAGCTTAACAATTTCACCTTGAAAACTAACTTTTTCACCTGCAAAAAGTTTTCTTAGCACTGTTACAGCTTCTCTTATTGTTTTTGCGGGCTTAACCCATTCTACACCCAAACTATCAAATGTTGCTTTGTCACCTGGACCTATACCTAAAACTGCTCTACCTTTTGACAGCTCATCAACAGTAATTATTGATGCTGCTGTTTGTGCAATGTTTCTTGTATATGGGTTTGTAACACCTGTACCAATCATAATTTTTTCTGTGTTTAAGGCTATAAGGGCTAGTGTTGTGTAAACATCTCTGTTGTTGTAGTGGTCAGTAATCCAGACGTTTTTAAATCCTACTTTTTCCGCAAGTTTAACGTATTCTACAATGTTTGTTATAGGTTCATTTGGGACAAATTCCACACCAAAACTTACCATGTTAAAACCCCAGTTGAGATTATGTTTGATGTAAATATTTAAATCCTTAGTTTATAGACAAAAAGGGAAGGTTTAACAGAAAGAAAAGTTGTTTTGTGTTTTGAAGCTAAATTGAAGGTTTTTGAGAGAATAATGATAATCGCTGGTAAAGAGATGAAGCTCATTAAAAACGGGTATATTGTTGTTGAAGGAGAAAAAATTGTTGAGGTTGGCTCTGGAAAATTTAGAGGTTCAACAGAAAAAAGGATAGATGGAAAAGGTTTACTTGCTATTCCTGGTTTTATTAATGCACATATCCATGTTGGGGATTCTGCGGCAAAAGAGCTGGGTTTTGGAGGAAAACTTTTAGAGTTAATGAAGCCTCCAAACGGCTTAAAACATAGATTCCTTAAAAAAGCCAGCAAAAAAACCCTTATTTCCGGGATACGTTCAACCCTAAGAGATATGTTAGCTTCAGGAATAACAACTTTTGCTGATTTTAGAGAAGGGGGAATTAGTGGTATTAAAGTTTTAAAAAAAGCTTTAAATGGCTTTAAAATTCAGCCAGTAATTCTTGGTAGACCAAACCTTTATATGGATGAAGAAACCTTAGAAAAAAACTCAGCTCCACTTCCAAGCCAAGCCTTAAAAGAGGCTTCTAAAATTTTTAGGGTTGCTGATGGGCTTGGGTTAAGCAGCCCAAATGAGTATACGGATGAGGCTCTTAAACAGTTTTCAAGCATCTTTAAAGGTAAGAAGCTTATAGCAACTCATGCTGCAGAACATTCTATCACCCAGGAAATATCAAAGAAACGAACTGGCTATAGCGAGGTTTATAGGGCTATTAAATATCTTAAAGCAGACATCCTTATCCATCTTACCTATGCAACCGACGAAGAATTAGAGGAAGTTGCAGCGGAAAAGGTTGGGGTTGTTGTTTGTCCTATAGCAAACTCTAGGCTAGGTTCTGGTTTTCCACCTATCAAGAAAATGTTAGATAAGGGGATAACTGTAGCTTTAGGTTCAGATAATGTTATGGTTAACCAGCCAAACATGTTTAAAGAGATGAATTATGTTTTAAACTTTGTTTGTGTTACTGAAAAAAATTCTTTACCTATACCTTTAGAGGAAATTTTTAGAATGGCAACTTTAAACGGAGCAAAAATTCTTGGTTTAGAAGATAAGGTAGGCTCAATAGAAGAAGAAAAACTTGCAAACATTGTTTTTATTGATTTTACAATGGATAACCTAGCCTTTTCCCACAACATTTTAGCTTCATTAATAACTAGAGGAAGACCTGAAAACGTAAAGATTGTTCTGGTTGAGGGGAAGAAAGTTATAGATAAAACTGGCAGGTTAGGTGAAAAAAATTGAAAGGGAAAGATAGACCCTACGTAATCTTAAATGCAGCTATGACCCTAGATGGAAAGATCGCAACAAAAACCCGTGACTCTGAAATTTCAAGCCCGGAAGACTGGAGAAGAGTTCATAAGCTTAGAGCTAAAGTTGACGGGTTAATGATTGGTATAGGAACAATGCTGACTGATAACCCTAAGTTAACGGTAAAGTATCCACGTAGGAAACCTTTAACAAAAATTGTTGTTGACAGTTTGGGTAGAACACCACCAAACGCAAACATATTCAGGTATAAGGGTAGAGACAAAGTTGTAGTTGCAGTTACAAGTAAAGCATCAAAAAGAAAACTTAAAATTTTAGAGAAAGCAGGAGCAAAAATAGTTGTTTCCGGTTCAGGAAGAAAAGTTAACCTAAAACTTTTACTTAAAAAACTTTGGAAGATGGGAATTAAAACACTTATGGTTGAAGGGGGAGGAAATCTTAACTGGGGAATGGTTAAAGCTGGGCTTGTTGATGAAGTTAAAGTTGCAATCGCACCAGTTATTGTTGGAGGTAAAGAAGCAATAACACTTGTAGAAGGAGAAGGATACGCAAAAGTAAAAGACGGCTTAAAACTTAAACTAGTTAAAGTAGAAGAAGCTGGAGAAGACCTAGTCTTAACCTATAAGAAGGAAGATTAAGGTGTTCAACCTAAAAGACCTCTACTGGATTAGGAAAAGTCTAGAAGAAGTACAGCAGAAAACAAAACCACCAGTTGAAAACATTAAGGCAGGTATAGGTGAAGTTTTAGCTAAAGCTTTAGAAGGAAAAAAGATAAATGTTGAGGAAGCTTACCAGCTAATCCATGCTGATTTTCAGTATTTACCAGTTTTAATGGCTACAGCTAACTTCCTAAAGTTTAAGAAGAAAAAGGAAAAAATAAGTTTCTCAAAAAAGGTTTTTATACCTTTAACCAACCTATGCAGAAACTCATGTAAATATTGTGGTTTTCGTGTAGATCCTCCAAACAAGAATGCTGGTTTTCTGTCTCCAGAAAAAGTTTTGGAAATAGCTAAACAGGGGAAAAAAGCAGGGTGTAATGAGGCTCTTTTTACGCTAGGAGAAAAACCTGAAGAAAAACATGAAGAGGCAAAAATTCAGCTTAAAAAGTTAGGGTATAAGACTACAATTGAATACTTACAGGATATGTGTGAGATTGTCTTCTTAAAAACAGGGCTTTTACCTCATAGTAATCCTGGAGTTTTAAACATGGATGAGTTAGGAGGTCTGAGGGAAGTTAACATAAGCTTAGGGTTAATGCTTGAAAATATTAGTGATAGACTTTGTGGTAAAGGTGGTCCTCATGAGTTTAGCCCTGGAAAAAACCCAAAGTTACGTTTAGAAACTATAGAGTATGCTGGTAGACTAAGAATAGCTTTTACTACTGGGATTTTGCTTGGGATTGGTGAAACATTAAAGGAGGTTGTTGACTCTTTTAATGTTTTAAGAAAAATCCATGAAAAATATGGTCATTTACAGGAGATAATTATTCAACCGTTTATGGCTAAAAAAGGTACACCCATGGAGAAACATCCTGAGCCTTCATGGTTTACCTTGCTTAAAACTGTTGCTGTTGCAAGAATATTTTTTGGTGTAGAAATGAATATTCAGGTTCCGCCAAACCTAACAAAACCTATACTTGATATTCTTCCTTATGCTGGGATAAATGATTGGGGTGGTGTTTCACCAGTAACCTTAGACTATATAAATCCTGAGAAGCCTTGGCCTAAAATTTATGAGTTAAAACAGGTTACCCAAAACTGTGGGTTTATTTTAAAGCAACGTCTACCTATCTACCCAGAATATATACTGGAAAAAACATGGTTTATCCCAGAAAAATTTAAAAACACGGTTTTTGAGAGGGTTGACTCAGAAGGTTATGTGAAAAATGGAGAGATTTAAAGAGGAATTTTTTAAGGTTTTAGACCCTGTTATTGCACATATTTTAGACAAGACTTTAGATGGAAAAGAAGTTTCTCTACAGGAAGCCTTAGAGCTTTTTAAAGTAAAAAACATGGATTTTCAAGCATTAATCCTTGTGGCTGATTGGTTAAGACGTAAAACTGTTGGAGATATTGTTACCTATGTCTGTAACCGTAACATAAACTTTACAAATGTATGCTACAACAGTTGTGGTTTTTGTGCTTTTAGTAAAAAGCTGGAGGACCCAGAAGCATACCTGCTTAAACCAGAAGAAGTAGGATTAAAAGCACGAGAAGCATGGTTATCAGGAGCAACAGAAGTCTGTATTCAAGGTGGACTTCACCCAGAAATCGACGCATATTATTACGAGGAAATTATTAGAAGAGTTAAGAATTATGCACCTAAAATTCATATTCATGGATTTTCACCAATGGAAATTGTTTATGGTAGCCGTAAAGCTGGCTTAACACCAAAAGAAACCCTAAAAATGTTGAGGGAAGCTGGACTTGGAAGTTTGCCAGGGACCTCAGCAGAAATTTTGGTTGACGAAGTTAGAGAAAAAATTTGTCCAAAAAAGATAACAACTAAAGAATGGATTGAAACAGTTAAAACTGCACATAGGCTTGGTATACCATCAACTTCAACTATTATGTATGGACACATAGAAAAACCTGAACATTGGGTAACTCATCTTTCTATTCTAAGAGAAATTCAGAAGGAGACTAAGGGATTTACAGAGTTTATCCCATTAACCTTTATGCATTGGAAAGCCCCAATGTATCTTGAAGGAAAAACAAAGCCTGGAGCAACTGGTTTTGAAGATCTAAAAATGTATGCTGTTTCAAGAATATTCTTTAACGGTTTAATAAAAAACATTCAAGTTTCATGGGTTAAACTTGGAACAAAATTTGCTCAGGTGGCTTTAAATGCTGGTGCAAACGATTTTGGCGGAACCCTAATGGAGGAGAACATTTCAAGGTCTGCTGGAGCAAACACAGGTCAAAATCTACCCGTAGAAGAAATAATAAGGATAATAAAGGATGCAGGAAGAATCCCCGCCCAAAGAACCACAACCTACCAGATAATAAAAATAAACAGTTAGACTAGTTACATCGTCTTTAATTCTTCATCAAAACTTCCAAACCTATACCCTTCCAAATCTAAAGTTATAAATTTAAAACCAAGCTTTTTTAGTCTACCAACAATATTATTCATAGCATTCCTTTTTAGGAGAAGTTTAAACTCTTCTTTTCCAATTTCTATCCGTGCTAACCCGTTATGGTCTCTAACCCTAACAACCTTAATTTGAAACCTATCTCTAAGATATTTTTCCGCTTTATCTACACGTCTTAACTTTTCTAGGGTTAACTCAGTCCAATATGGAAATCTTGAAGCTAAACATGCACTAGAAGGTTTATTGTAGACAGGAAGCCCCAAAAACTTTGCAATTTTTCTGGTTAACTCTTTACCTATCTTATGTTCTAAAAGAGGACTATAAACCCCCTCCTCCCTTAAAGCAAGAAGCCCTGGACGATACTCCCCAAGATCACTTAAACTTGTCCCGTCGACGATAACATTAAAATTAAAACCTTTTTCTTCCAAAATTTTTTTTAGAAAACTAAAACGGTATTTTTTACAGAGATAACAACGGTTTGGCGGATTTTTAACAAATTCAGGGATTTTAAGCTCATCCAATCTAACAATCAAATGTTTTATCCCAATCTTTTTTGCAACCTTTTTTGCATTTGGAAGCTCTTCTGAGGGAAGAAGCGGCGAGTCTACTGTTACGGCTAATGTGTTTTTAGCTAAAGCCTTATATGCTAAAGCTGCAACAACAGACGAATCAACACCACCAGAAAAAGCTACAACAATACTACCCTTCTTCTTTAAATCTTCAACTAAACATTTAACAATCTTCTCTAAGTTTATTTTTTCATTCCTCCACATCCACAAAAAAGAGAAGCAAAACACCTGTATTTTAAGTATTAGCCTAAACTAGGATTAAGGAATAGCCTTAAAAAATTAGGGAGATTAGGTTTGTTCTGTTTTTTTCTGCTCAAACTTTTTAACCTCCTCAACCAAAATCGGAACACCCATTGTACATGTATGGATTCCTAGAACACTTACAAGCTCAAAAACCTCCATAATTTCCTCTTTTGTTGCACCATACTTTAACGCGTTTTGAATATGCTGTCTAAGACCAGGCTCATATAGGTGAGTTGTAGCCGCATCAATAGCTATATAGATAAGCTCCTTTATCTTTGGGGGGAGAACACCTTTTTTCCATGGCACAGCAGAAAAGTTTAGATAGGCCTCAAAAAAATCCGGGTCTAGTTTAAGAACTTCACCCCAAAGCCCCTCAGACCAATATCCTCTTTCCCTAATAAACCTCTCCTTAAGAGCCTTTTGTCTCTCAGTTAATTCTTCACTCATACAGTTTCACCTCTAACAATCCTATGGTATCCTAAAA
>CAZAHF010000019.1:0-16734 GCA_964484995.1 uncultured Candidatus Bathyarchaeia archaeon
CTTTGAAAAGTTTAGCCGTTTTATAAGGGGCTTCTCCAATATAAACTTAACAAGGCAGAGTAAAGATTAAAGGTGTAGAGTATCTAGTAGAAGAATGAAACATGTTAACAATGGTTTTGTGAAGGTTCTAGGTTGAGAATCTACTTTGCACCTTGTGGTATTGGACTTGGACATGTTGGAAGAAGCCTGGAAATAGCAAAAAGACTAAAAGAAGAAGGCTGTGAAATTCTTTTTTCAACTTATGCTGATGCTTTAGAGGTTTTAAGGGATGATGGTTTCCGGTTTGTTGAAGCCCCAACCTTTAGATACTGGGTTTGGCCTGATGGAACCCCTGATCCATGGCGAACCTTAAAATGGTTAAGTGGAAAACTTCTTGGAAAATTTCTAAGACAGGTAAAGTTTGAGGTTAAGAATATAGCAAAGTTTAAGCCAAACCTAGTTTTTTCAGACAGTCGTCTTTCAACAGTTTATGCAGGTTGGCTTTTAGGAAAGAAAGTTGTTACAATGTTAAACCAGTTTCATGTTATAGGTCCAGGATTTGTCTATTATAGGATTCTTCCAAAAATTTCAGATATTTTTTCTT
Organism: uncultured Candidatus Bathyarchaeia archaeon; assembly: GCA_964484995.1. Lineage (GTDB taxonomy): Archaea > Thermoproteota > Bathyarchaeia > Hecatellales > Hecatellaceae > EX4484-218. The sequence continues at coordinate 584 of CAZAHF010000019.1, forward strand.
TTACCTTTTTAGCTACTGGTTGGGGTTTAAGCAGCAAAATTCTTGTTCCAGATTTGCCGCCACCAAACAGTGTTTCAGCAGCAAACCTTAGGATTCCTCCAATCCTAAAAAATAAAGTGGAGTTTATAGGTCCAATTTTACCTGTAAAACCCGAAAATCTACCGGATAAGGAGACCTTAAGAAAAAAGCTTGGTTTTGATGACCGTCCATTAATCTATGTTGCTGCTAGTGGACATGGATGGGAAAGAATTTGGTTTGGAAAAAAACTTGTCAAATATTTTTCAGACTTCCCAGAAAAATATCAAATTATTATCTCTTTAGGCTTAAAAAATTCTTCAAACATTGTTAGAAACAAAAATCTAACCGTTTATAGTTGGCTTTCTGAAAGATTTGAAATTTTAAAGGTATGCGACCTTGTGGTTTGTAAGGGTGGACATACAACCTTAACTCAGGCTTTAGCTTATGGTAAACCTATGCTTCTAATACCAACACCAGAACAAACAGAACAGATTCTTAACGCAAAAACAGTTGAAAAACTTGGGGTTGGGAAAGTTGTTGACCAACGTTGGCTTTCAAAAAAACTTTTACTTTCAACGGTTGAGGAAATGTTTAGTTCAGATATTTACTGGAAAAAGGCTGAAAAAATTAGTAGAATAGCCTCAAAATTTGATGCTTTAAAGTCTGCTGTGGAAACGGTTTTAGGTTTGATTTAAACTCTAAGAACTTTAATGTTTTTTATGATTTCATCTGTTAAACCATCAACATTCATCTTTTCCTCGTAAAACTTTATCTTTTTAGTGGTTAAACCCTCATAGTTTTCTAGTGGACTAAAATCAAAAAACTTTTCATCGGTTAAATCATCATGGAAGCCTAGTTTAGTTTTAAGCTCATTAACCTCAAAATCCTCAAAACCTATTAAGGGGTAAAAGATAGGTAACGTTGAAACTTCTTCAATATAGGAAAGAAGTCTTAAAACATTTGTTGGTTTTGGGTCTAAGGTAAGCCCAACAACAACACCCAAAGCTTCTCTTTTTTTAGCTAAACCACATGCCACCCTAACAGCTAAACGTTGCTGAAGAATAGAGTAAAGCTTTGGATCCTCGTTTTTAGGTAAAGCTTTAGAGAAATCTTTAAGCTTTGCAACATAAACATTAAAACCTTCATATGGAATATATTTGCTTAAGTCTTCAGCAAACCTAAAATCATTCTTAACATCATCATTTTGGCTTAGATAGAGGGGAAGAGGGAAAACCCCCCTTTTCATCATTAACCATCCAGCTAAAGTTGTCTTAGCCTTATTTCCAAGTAAAACCACAACTCTACCTTGACTTCCAACAGGAAGTCCACCCCAACCCCTAAAAATTTTTGAGTAAACATAGGCGTTTTTTTCTCTAACCTCAACAAAAATTGTTTTGTCAGGGTTTTCTAAGTTAACCTTTAAACCTTTCTCCTTAAACCTTCTAAGAATCTCCGCACCAATTTTGGTTTCCAACTCTTTGCTTGTATAGGGGTGAACACCAACTCTTCTTGCATCAACAGCAAAACTTTCATTCTCACCCAAAACTTCCTCTCCAAGTCTTAAAGAAGCCTCGATTAGAGACTGAAGGTTTGTTGATGTTTTTATTGCTGGAGCGGAAAAATCAACACCTAAAACTCTAGAAGCAGTTTTAGAGTTTTTTTCAGGGTCTCCACCAAAAACATAGATTCTTCCACCCTCTTTTGATACACCATTAAAGGCTAGGTTTTCCATTTTAAGTCTTGTTTTTATCTGTTTAACAAGCATGTTTTCTAGGTTTCTTCTAACAGGGTCACTTTTAAGCAGAATTTCTGAGTAGGCTATAAGAGAAACATCAAAATTAACCAAAGTTAACCCAAAAATATATCTCAAACAAAGACTATAAAGTTAGATGCCGATGATGCAACCTGACAAGTTCGACAAAGATGAGATATCAGAGTTGAGCTGAGGCCCCTCCTCTTAACATAAAAAAGGGTTGGGGAAGAAAATGTTTGGAATGTTTCCAATTTTTCTTTTAGGCTATCTTGCCTCAATTCTTGTTGCATGGCTTATTGTTTCCTTAGCCGTATATTTTGCAGCTAGAATTGTTGTGGGTGGAAAAGCAAGTTTTACCCGTGCTTTAGGGTTGGTGTTTGTGGGTGTGATTATTGTCGGTTTAACCTCAATCCTAACCCACAGTTTTCTAGGCTCATTTTTAGGTTCTGTTCTAACTTTTTTTGTTTGGCTTTGGCTAATTAAAACATTTTTTCATACAGGCTGGTTTTCAGCTTTAGGTATAGCTATTCTCGCAGTTTTTATGTTTCTTATTGTAATTATCATTCTTGGGTTTATCTTAGGGGTTTTTGGAGTTTTTATTCACACATTAACTATGGGTTTCTAAGTGTAACCTAAAACCAAAAAACGTTTTTTAGGGTCTTTTACTAAAAAGACGGTTGAATTGAAAATTTTTGTGGTTAAAGATGTTAAAGATTACCGTAGAATAGCTAAAGAGTTGGTGTGTGAAAAGGATAAGGTTTTAGAGTTAGGTTGCGGCTCAGGTAAAACAACTCTTCTACTCTCAAAAATTTCAGCTAAAGTTTTAGCTTTAGACAGAAGCCCTAAAGAATACTTGAGAGCTAAAGAAAGACTAAAAAAATGTTTAAATGTTTATGTTGAAAATGTTGACGCTTGGAACATTACAGAAGTTAGAAAACTTGTTTTAAAAAATCTTAATGGTGAGGTTGATGTTTTAATGGTTGATCTTGGTGGAGCGGAAGATCCCGGAAAAATTTTAAGTCTAACCTGGAGGTATCTAAAAGTTTTTAAGCCAAAGCTAGTTATGATAAAAAACCGTTTACTCAGCAAGTTTCTAGAACAAAGCCAAACATTAAACAACTCTTTTGGGATGATGAATACTCCCGAAAAGGATTAGATGACTAGTTTGGCTACCTTCTGACCGTTAAGGTCCATAAAACAAAAAGGAAGTTTATGGACCGGGCGGGATTCGAACCCGCGACCTTCGGATTGCAAATCCGACGCGCATTCCAGGCTGCGCCACCGGCCCGCCTTGAATATTTTCTGTTTAATAAAGTGTTATAAGAGTTTCTTAGGTTGTTAGAATTGAAGTATTACTTGTATATGTATGAGTAATATTTATATTTGACATGGTGTCACCTAAAATTTAAACGTAAGGCTAAGTGGTTTAGGGGTTGGTGGTTTAAACGCATATACCTGATGGTTTCCTAGATATTGTTACAGCAGTTGTAACCTACGCTATTTTTATTGGTTATGGTGGATATGCTCTTAGAGTTAAAAGAGTATTTTCTCCTGAACGTTTATCTTTAACATCTGTTTTAGCTGCAACAGTTTTTGCTGCTCAGATGCTTAACTGGCCTTTACCCGGAGGAACTAGTCTACATTTTGTTGGTGGAGCTTTAGCTGGAATTATGCTTGGCCCCCTACTTGGCTTTCTAACAATGTTTTTGGTTTTATTTATTCAGTGTCTAGTTTTTCATGATGGAGGAATAACAGCTCTTGGTGCTAACGTTCTTAACATGGCAATTATAGATGTGTTAGTTGGATACTTGCTTTACCGTGGTTTTATTAAGATTTTTGGAGCTAAAAACTCTGTTAGAACAGTATCAGCTTTTCTTGGCGGCTGGCTTGGTATAGTTCTTGCAGGATTAGCTTGCGGTTTAGAGATAGGCTACTCACCATCATTCCCATATGGTGTTACAATCACAGTGCCAGTAATGGTTGGGTGGCATGCTATTCTTGGGGTTGTTGAAGGTATAATTACAGCTTCAGTTGTTATGTATTTGGTACGTAAAGCACCTCACCTTGTATTTTCAGAAAAAGGTGGTGTTAGTTGACTTCCCAGAAGAAAACTTTAAGCTTTAACAAAGCCTTAATCATAACCCTTATACTTGTTTTTGTTAGCCCTGTTTTTGGTGTGGTTTTGGCTGATAGGTTCAAATGGAAGTGGTAAAACAACTCTTCTTATGGTTGCTGCTGGTTTACTTGAACCAGAAAAAGGATTAGTTTTATTTAACAGTAAACCCCTAAAAGAGCAGCTTCCAGAAGCCAGAAAATGGATAGGCTTAGTTTTTCAAGATCCAGATGACCAAATTTTTAATCCAACAGTATATGATGAAATAGCCTTTACACTCCGCCAAATTTTCTCTAAAAGAGAGGATATTGATAGAAGAGTTTTTGAGGTTGCAGAAAAGTTTAAGCTAAAAAATCTTTTAGAAAAACCTCCTTATAGGCTTAGCATAGGAGAAAAACGTAGGGTAACTTTAGCTTCTGTTTTGGCTTATGACCCAAAAATTCTTTTGCTTGATGAGCCAACAGCAAACCTAAGCACAAAATCTGTGGAAGAAGTAGAAAGAACTGTTGTTGAAGCAAAGGATGCTGGTAAGGCTGTTGTTGTAGCTTCTCATGATGTAGAGTTTGTTGCTAAGGTTGCTGATAGAGTCTACATTCTTAACAACGGCTCCACCATAGGAGGAGAAAGTGTTAAATCCATATTAACCAACGAGTCTTTACTTACACTTGCAGACATGAAGCCTCCACTAACCCTGCAAACCGTAAGACTGCTTAAGCTTAAATTAAGAGAAGAACCCTTAACCCTAGAAGAACTAGCAAAGATATCTAGCCGTAAACCTGTCTTTGACTAATCTAACAAGCCTCTTTTTACTTAAACCGATTTTAGGCTTTAAAGCTGAAAACTATGTTTTGCCTTTAGAAGGAAACCTTATTTAGGTTTCTGTAGCCAAACTATTTGAGGTATTGTTAGATGTCGGAGCAAAAACCATGGTTTAAATTTTATCCTGAGGATGTGCCTCCAAAAATAGATTATCCTAAAATTCCTTTGTTTGGTTTGTTGGAGGAAGCCTCTGAAAAATATCCTGAAAATGTTGCTATTATTTTTGAGGGGTTTAAGATTACCTATAGAAAGCTTAAAGAGTTTATGGATAGGTTTGCATCAGCTTTACATGGTTTAGGTGTTAGAAAAGGTGGTGTGGTTGCACTTTTTCTTCCAAACATTCCTCAGTTTGTTATAAGCTATTATGGAACCCTAAAAATTGGTGGTGTTGTTACTGCTTTAAGTCCACTATACAAAGAAAAAGAGGTTGAGTATCAGCTTAACAACTCTGAAGCTGAAACTGTTGTTACTTTAGATTTACTTTACCCAATAATAAGGAATGTTTGGGGTAAAACAAAAGTAAAAAGGGTTATTGTAACAAGTATAGCTGAATATTTACCGCCAGCTAAAAAGTTTCTAGGAAAATTACTTAAAAAAATTCCAAGTCTCAAAGTTTCAAGGGAAAAAGGAGTATACTTTTTACAGGAGCTTTTAGCTGAATATCAGCCTAACCCTCCAAAGGTTGAGGTTAAACCTGAAGACCTTGCAATTCTTCAGTATACTGGTGGAACTACTGGTATACCTAAGGGTGCAATGCTTACCCATGCTAATCTTGTAGCTAACGCTATCCAGTGTAGATACTGGATTCCTGAAAAAATGGGGGAAGGTGTAATTCTTGGTGTTCTACCGCTTTTCCATATTTACGGGATGACTGTTGTTATGAATCTATGTATAGCTAACTGTTCAACAATGGTTTTACTTCCAAGATTCGAGGCTAAGAAGGTTCTTGAAACAGTTGAAAAATATAAGGTTACAGAAATTCCTGGTGCTCCAACAATGTATGCTTTAATTGTAAACTATCCTGAGGTAACAAAATACAATCTTTCCTCTGTTAAGTTTTGTATTTCAGGTGCAGCACCCCTACCACCAGCAGTCCAAAAAAAGTTTATGGAGTTAACTGGGGGAGTTCTTGTTGAAGGTTATGGTTTAACTGAGGCTTCACCAGTAACCCATGCAAATCCGCTAGATCCAACAATGAAAACAGTAAAAATAGGTTCAATAGGGATTCCGTGGCCTGACACAGAAGCAAAAATTGTTGATGTTGAAACAGGAACAAGAGAACTTCCACCAGGTGAGGTTGGGGAACTTGTTGTTAAAGGACCTCAAGTTATGAAAGGCTACTGGAAAAACCCTAAAGAAACCGAGGGAACCTTAAGGGAAGGCTGGCTTTACACAGGAGATATTGGAAAGATGGATGAGGATGGATATTTTTACATAGTTGATAGGAAAAAGGATTTGATAAAGTATAAGGGTTATAGTGTTTATCCAAGGGAAGTTGAAGATGTCTTATATGAGCACCCTGCTGTAAAGCTTTGTGCTGTTATAGGTAAACCTGACCCTGTTGCTGGAGAAATCCCAAAATGTTTTATAGTTTTGAAGGAGGGTATGAAGGTTACAGAGGAGGAAATCATAAACTTTGTTAGGGAAAGAGTTGCACCATATAAGGTTATTCGGGAAGTTGAGTTTAGAAGTGAACTACCAGTGACAATGGCTGGAAAAGTTCTTAGAAGGGTTTTAAAAGAGGAAGAGTTAAAAAAGAAGAGTTAAGCAAGCTTAAATCATAATTTTTTTGTTAAGTTTACATAAAAATTTTGTTGGTGTTTGTTTTGAGAGAAGTAGCCATAGTAGGTGTTGGATGTTCAAAGTTTGGTGTTAGAAAAGATGTTAACCTTGCAAGACTTAGCTTTGAGGCTGTAAAAAAGGCTTTTGAAGATTCTGGTATAACAGGAAAAGATGTTGAGTTTTTAGCTGTTGGTTCTGCTGGGGCTGGAGGCTTATATGAGGAGGCTTTACCAGCTGTTGTTATTGCTGAATACTGTGGAATGACTGGTGCTGGCTTAACCAGATGTGAAGCTGCATGTGCATCTGGTAGTGCTGCTTTTTTTACAGCTTATATGGCTGTTGCTAATGGTCTTACTGATTTAGCTGTTGCTATTGGAATTGAAAAAATGACTGAGCTTGACACATCAGTTGTGATGGAGTTACTTGGTAGAGCTGGATACTATCTATGGGAGTTTCATGGGTTCGGCCCAACTTTTCCAGCCTACTACGCCTTATATGCTTCAGCCCACATGGAAAAATTTGGGACAACAGAAGAAGATTTGGCTTTGGTTGCTGTTAAAAACCATAAGTATGGAGCTTTAAACCCTTTAGCCCACTTTCAAAACAAGATTAGTGTTGATGATGTTTTAGCTTCACCTGTTATTGCTTGGCCTTTAAAGCTTTATGACTGCTGCCCAATAAGTGATGGTGCAGCTGCAGTTGTTTTAGCTTCTAAGGAAAAAATGAGGGAGTTAAAGGTTGATACACCTGTATGGGTTGGAGGTGTAGGTTTTTCTTCTGGAACAGCAAACCTAAGCCAAAGAGAAGATTATGTTGGACTTAAAGCCTCAGTTTTGGCTTCTAAAAGAGCCTATAGGATGGCTAATATTACACCTGAAAATGTTGATGTTGCTTGTGTTCATGACTGTTTTACCATAGCTGAAATAATGGCTTATGAAGACTTAGGATTTTGCGGGAAAGGTGAAGGTGCTAAACTTATCCGTGAAGGACAAACAGAAATTGGGGGGGAAATTGCTGTTAATGTTGATGGGGGGTTAAAGGCTAAAGGTCATCCTATTGGTGCAACTGGTTGTGCCATGATATATGAGCTGGTAAAACAGTTAAGGGAGGATGTTGAAAAAAGGGAGAGACAAGCTCCAATAAAAAACTATGTTGCTTTAGCTCATAATGTTGGAGGAGTTGGCCACTACTGTTATGTAACCATTTTAAAGAGGTGAAAAATTTTTGAGTATTGGTTTACCAACCTTAAACTCTAAACCGTTAACCTTAGTGTTTAAAATACCTATTAACGGGTTTTCAAAGTTTTTTGAGGAGTTAAAGAATGGTAAAATTGTTACAACCAAGTGTAGAAGATGTGGTAAACTATATTTTCCACCAGTCCCTGAATGTGGAAACTGTCTTTCTTCTGAGATGGATTGGGTTGAAATTGATGGGGAAGGTGAGGTTGAGGCGTTTACTCATGTTGTTGTTAGACCTGAATCTTTTAAGCAGCATCCACCCTACACTCTGGTTATTGGTAAACTAAAGAATGGAGTAAAAGTTTTTGCAAGACTTTCAGGTGTAAGTATAGCTGACGTAAAGGTTGGGATGAAGATAAGGCTTAAAGCAAAAGTTGTAGAGGGAAACGAGGTGGTTTACGAGTTTACACCAGTTTAAGGAAGCCTTTATGTTTAATGTTTGGGTAGTAGATTTTAGGTGGTGAAAGTTTTGGAGAGAGCAGCTGTTATTGGAGCTGGAGCTATGGGTCATGGTATAGCTCAGCTTTTAGCTATGACTGGGTTGGAAGTTTGGCTTGTTGATATAGATGAGGAGATTTTGAGTAAAGCTTTAAACCAGATTAGGTGGAGTCTTGGTAAGCTTGTTGAAAAAAGTAGGGTTACAGAGGAGAACGCAAAAAAGGCTTTAGAAAGATTAAAAACAACCACAAATTTTGAGGAAGCTGTAAAAAATGTTGATTTTGTTGTTGAAGCTGTTCCAGAAAATTTGGAGCTTAAAAAACAGGTTTTTAGTAGGCTTGATAAAGCTACACCAAACCATACAATTCTTGCAACAAACACTTCAAGCCTAAGTATAACAGAAATCTCAAGAGTCACCAAAAAACCTGATAAGGTTGTTGGTATGCATTTTTTTAATCCACCTGTTCTTATGCCTTTAGTTGAGGTTATTAAGGGAGAATACACAAGTGATGAAACCGCTAATTTAACTATGGATTTGGCTAAAAGGATGGGTAAAACACCCATTCTTGTTAAGAGGGATGTTAGAGGGTTTATTGTAAACAGAGTTTTAATTTCAATGTTTACTGAGGTTTGTTTGGCTGTTGGAAGAGGTGAAGCAACAATAGAGATGGTTGATGCTGCAGTAAAGTATAAGGCTGGACTGCCGATGGGTGCGTTTGAGCTTGCTGACTATCTTGGTCTTGATGTTACCTATAGTATTTCAAAGGTTATGGAGGAGGCTTATGGTGCAAGAGCAAAGGTTTGCCCTGCGCTTGAAAAACTTGTAAAAGATGGAAAGCTTGGCCAAAAAACTGGTAGTGGGTTTTATGATTGGAGTGTTGGACGTCCAAGAATTCCGTTTAGGCTTGCAGACAAATATGATGTTGAAAGAGTTTATGCTGTTTCTGTGAATGAAGCTGCATGGCTTGTTTATGAGGATGTTGCAACACCCCAGGACATAGACACAGCCATAAAGCTTGGAACAGCATGGGTTCAAGGTCCATGTGAACTTGGGGACAATCTTGGATTAGACATGGTGTTAAACAAGCTTAAAGAACTTTATGCAAAATATGGGGAGGAAATCTATAAGTCATGTCCTCTGCTTGAAGAGTATGTTAGTAAAGGTTGGCTTGGAAAGAAGACTAAAAGGGGGTTTTACATCTATGAATGAGAAAAAATATGATACTTTAGTTGTTGAGAAAAAAGATGGAGTTGCATGGGTAACTTTAAACATACCTCAAAGACTAAACGCAATAACCTTAAAAATGATTGAAGAGCTAACAGCAGCCATAAACGAGATAGAAGAAGATAAAGATGTTAAATGTGTAGTTTTAAAGGGTGCTGGAGACAGAGCTTTTAGCGTTGGTGCAGATGTTACAATTTTTTCAGCAGCAACCCCAACCGCAGCAACAGCAATATCAATTAAAGGTCAAGAGTTAACAAGAAAAATTGAGTTATCATCTAAACCATTTATAGCAGCTATAAACGGTTTTTGTTTAGGTGGAGGATTAGAAATAGCCTTAGCATGCGACTTTAGAATAGCAACAGAAAACTCTGAGTTTGGAAGCCCCGAGATAAGGCTTGGAATAATTCCAGGTTGGGGTGCAACCCAAAGACTTCCCCGTGTAGTAGGTTTAGCTAAAGCAAAAGAATTAGTTATGTTTGGCGAAAGAATCTCAGCTCAAGAAGCTTTAAGAATAGGTTTGATAGATAAGGTTGTTTCGAAAGATAAGTTTGAAGAGGAAGTTGAAGCTTTAGTTAAAAAGCTTGTTGAAGGCCCACCTATAGCCCTAAAATATGCTAAATACACGTTAAACTTTGGAAGTCAAGCTCCACTTGATGTTGGGCTTAAAGTTGAAGCTGAAGCTCTTGGAATATTAGCCTCAACAAACGATGCTGCTGAAGGAATTTCAGCTTTCTTTGAAAAAAGAAAACCAGAGTTTAAAGGAGAATAGCCAAAATATAGGGCCTCTATTTTTTTATTTTCCAAGTAAAAATCTTGCAGCTATGTTTTTTTGGATTTCTGTTGTTCCCTCATAGATTTCGGTTATTCTAACATCTCTATAGTATCTTTCAATATCGTAGTCAGCTATATACCCATAACCCCCAAAAATTTGGAGAGCATCATTTATCACTTTAACAGCTGTTGAGGTGGCAAGATTTTTAGCCATACAGCTAAGTTCAGGGATAATTCTTCCTCTATCAATATACCACGCAGCCTTATAGACTAAAAGTCTAGCAGACTCTAAAGCTGTAGCCATATCAACAAGCTTATGCTGGATAATTTGAAAATCTGAAATTCTACGTCCAAACTGCATTCTTTCCTTAGCGTACTTTAACGCTTTTTCATATGCTCCTTGAGCCATTCCTAAAGCTTGAGCAGCAACTCCAACTCTTGTAACATCAAAAAACTCCATAGAATGATAGAAACCCATAAGTTCACAGCCAACTAAAGCATTTTTTGATACACGAACATTATTAAAAGAAAATTCGCCAAGAGGAGAGGCTTTAATCCCCATTTTATGCTCAATTTTTGTAACATCTAAACCCTCAGCATCCTTATCAACAACAAACAAAGATTGACCTCTAGGTCCAGCGTCAGGTTTTACCTGGCAAAGAACAACAACAAAACTAGCAATAGGTGCGTTTGTTATCAAAGTTTTTGTTCCATTAATCACATAATAGTCTCCTTCAGGCTTAGCTGTTGTGTCAAGACATGTAATATCACTTCCATGGTTTGGCTCTGTAAAAGCTGCTGAAGAAACCCATTCACCACGAGTAATTGGTGGAAGATACTTCTTTTTCTGCTCCTCAGTTCCAAACATATGAATTAGTTCTCCACCAAAAGGCCCTGTTATCATAGCTGTACCCAAAGTTGAGTCAGCACGGCAAAGCTCCTCAACTATAAGAAGATAATCAAAAAAGCTTAACCCCTGCCCACCATACTCCTCATCAAAATGAGGAGCAACAAAACCAAGTTTAGCACATTTCTTATAGATTTCCCATGGAAACTCCTCTTTCAAATCATATTCTCTCGCAATCTCAGGCTTAAACTCCTTCTCAGCAAATTCACGAACAGCCCTCTTAATCTCTTTCTGCTCCTCAGTTAATTCAAAATCCAAAACATCTTCCCCGCTGATTTCAAACCAAAAAAACTATATAAGCCTAACCCAAAAACCAAAACAAACTTTAAAACGTATAATGCACTGCACTGCAGTGTCATGCACCAAAAAAAGGGCTTTTAGCTAAACATAGACTATTTCAACAGCCTTTACCGGACATTTATCCATACAAGCCCCACAACCTAAACAGTCCTCAACCTTAACATAAGGTGGAGAATCCGGGTCAAGTCTAATTATAGCCTTATTTTCACAAGCTTCCATAGCTAAACAGGCCTCACAACGTAAACATTTATCAGTATCTATTTTTGCTCTAGCCCATCTTAAGGTAGCCAAAAGCCTTCCCTATTAGGTGACTAAAAACTTTTCAACTCTTTCTTTAAGCTGCTCTTTTGGTTGAGCACCAATAACCATGTCAACAAGCTCACCATTCTTAAAAAACATGATTGTTGGAATTGCCATAACACCATACTTTGAAGGTGTAACCCTATTTTCATCAATATTTAGTTTTCCAAAAACAACTTTACCAGCATACTCTAAGGCTAACTCTTTAATTATAGGGTCAACCATCCAGCATGGAGCACACCATTCAGCCCAAAAATCAACTACAACCAAAGGATTTCCCTGTATAAACTGTTCAAATGTTTCATCAGTAACCTTAACAGGCTCATTAACAATATTACCAGCTTCTTTATCCTCTGATTTTTTAACCATTCCTCTAAACACCCACACAAAAATAAACAATAATCTTGTTTAGTGACTAAGATTTATCTTTTTTGCTTTAGTAAAAACCATTACCTACATGAAAGATGGCAGGGTTAAAAAAGATTTCATGTTTAGGTTTGGGTCGGGGAGAGGAACGCTCATCATCTCTCAGCACAGTCCAAGGTTCCTCATCCCCGAAACAGAGAAAATATTGGGGTAAAAATAAGGGTTTAGGCTTCCTTCTTTGAAAGAGTTATCTCTATGGTGCTTACATACCTTGTTCTTCCAACGTTTTCCATTGTTCTTTCTTCGCTTCCAATTTTAATAGATTCAACATCCACGTTTTTATTGAACCGTTTAACCATCTCAGCCACAGTTACAGCTTTAGCTATCATTCTACCTCTAGCTTTAACACATATCTTTGACTTTTCTGCTAACTGAAGCAAAGTTGCTGTAACATAGTTCATAGCTGGTTTTTTACCGACGAAAACCTCACCTACAGCCTCCATTAAACCACCCCCTTAAAACGTTAAGCCTAAATTTTTGGAACTTTAACCGCCAAGATTTCTAGGAAACTTCTTCTAAGTTAACTATAGAAGATTTGCTTAATTTATAAGTTTTAATGAGAAAAATTAAAGAAAATCTATAAGCTTCTTCTGGAAAAGAGCTTTTCGCAGTATAACACTTGCTTTAACCCACTCTTTTATAGGAATTTTAAGCTTTGTTGAAGCAAACTTTAAAGCTTCCTGAAAAGTCTGGAAAACCTGAGGCTTTATTTTTAAAGCCTTCCTTAAGCTTTCTCTGACATTCCAAACACCAACTGGCATTGTATAACCACTATAAATTTCACGAAAAACTAGGACTGTGGCTTGTCTACGTTCAGCTTTTAAAGCCTCAGCAACAGCAAGTCTAGCCGCATAATAACATCCACCAACATCAGCATAGGTTGTTCTACCCTCAAAACCCTCATAATCACCCATAAGCTCAGGTTTTTGTCCGTTAAGGTTCCAGACGGTTCCAGGAAACCAAGCCTCAATCCACTCAAAACTCCATGCTTCAGGCATAAAAATAGCCAAAAAAAGGTTATCAAGATTCCTAAAAACATAAACCCTATACTCATTAACAGTATCATAATGTTTTATTTCATCAAGAAGACTTAAAGAGATTAGATTGTCAACAGCAGTAATACTCCATCTTGTAGGAACAATCTTTCTGCTTGAAAGTCTACCAAACATTCCTAAGCTTAAAGAAGCCTGAATTTTGGAGACTGGAACACCAGCCTGATAAAGCCTTAAAACAGCCTCCCCAGCCTTTAAATCATAATCATAGTAGTATTTCTCAACCAATCTGTCAACTTTAACTGTTAAAACCTTAAAATCTTTTAGTGGAGCTGAAGGGCCAAAAGGTTGAGCATGACTATCAAGAATAACAGTTCCAACAGGTTTTTTTGTTAAAGCAGCTTCACCATCAACAGGCTTTCTGCTCATAGCTAACTCTTGAAGAAGCTCTAAAAGTTTTCCACCTTTCCTAGCATCCTCAACCTTTACTGGAAACCTAGCCCAAACAAGAGAAGATCTAAAACCCAAAATTTCATCTAAGGAAAAACCAACCCATCTTTCAGGTAAGTCTAAGATAGATGTGTCCCCATGGTAGGGTGGAACTAAAGGCCCAACATTAACCTTTGGATAGCCAAACCTTCCAACAAAAACACCTGGCGGAGAAGAACCTTCAACAACATCTAAATCAAAAACTTCTTTATGTTTAAGCAAAGCACCTAACCTAGTAAGAATCGGGCATCTTGACCTACCACAAAGCATTCTCCCAGCTTTACATAAAAGACATAAAAAACTTGAACCTGAAACAACCCTTATGTTTTTAAGGTTTCTTAGGTTTTCAAACATCAACAAGGTTTACCCTAGAAGATTTTTCCTCTAAAAATGAGAGCTAAAATATGAGATTTAAAGTTCTTTGATTTTTAGGCTATAATAAGGTTGCTTATATCAAAATATCTTTGCAGAAGCTGTCTAACCCTCGCAACTTTTTCTCCACCTTTACCAATAGCTATCCCCTTATCCTTCTCCTCAACTCTCACAACAACAATTTTTTTCTTATCAAGTTTTTCGATAACTCTAACCTCTCTAACTTTAGCTGGAATAAAAGCATTTTTTATAAAGTCTTGAACATTATCAGCATACTCAATAATTTCTATGTTTCTTCCAGTAGCTTTTCTTAAAAGCTTTATTTTTGAACCGTTTTTTCCAACAGCAAGTCCAGCCTCATTTTGTTTAGTTATAAACGTTATTTTGTTAGCATGATTATCAATTATACAGTCTTTAGCTGTAACTCCTGTTATACTTTCAAACAAAGCCATATACCTGATTTCATCCGCAGTCAACTTAATTTTGCTTGTCATTTTTTACTTTTCACCATTTTTAAGATTTCTGAGTCACCTGGATCCCTTATAGCTAAAACTGAAACTGGGAAAGGTTTTTCACATACGGATCCAAGACCTAAACTTGAACCATCATATTGAAGGATAGGTGTTCTAGATATTTTTGCATATTGCTGAACGGTTTTTTCCCTATCCTTGGGAATATTTTTTGCTATAATTATTAGTTTTGCTCTACCCCCTCTTAAAGCTTCTAGGCTTTCCTTAAATCCAAAAAGAACTTTTCCTGTTTTTACTGCAATTTGAATCGCCTTGCTAATATCCATGGTTTTCACTTTGAAGAGGATATTTTCTCAGATGGTGGGGTCATAAAGAGTTCAACCGTTCCTGTACCAACAGGAATCATTTGCCCACATATAACATTTTCCACAACACCAACAAGCCTATCTTCTTCACCTTTTACAGAAGCATCAATAAGGGTTGGAACTGTTATTTCAAAAGCTGCTCTAGCAAGAACACTTGCTTTTTCACCTGTTATCCCATGTCTTCCAATCTGCATTACTTCACCCTCAAAAGTCATCATATCTGCGACAAGCATTATATGCCTAATATCAACATCTAAACCTTGTTCGTCAAGAACACTTTTCATCTCTCTTATGATAGCGTTTCTTGCAGCTTCTATACCTAAAGTTGAGGCTATCTCATGAATGTTGTTTGTTGTTGTTCTTGTTGGATCTACACCAGGAACCTTCAAAACTTTAGCTAAGTTTGAGCCGTCTGTTTGAATTATCCACTCACCCTTATCAAAAGTTACTAAGGCTCTACGAATACCAGGGATACCCTTAACTCTAATATAGGGAACTCTATCAAAAAGTTTTGGTAGGTTAACCGGGTCTTCAGGTTTAAAGGTTACCGTTATAATTGAACCTCTTTGAGAAACTTTCACTTTACAATTTGGTATAGTCAAAGTTTCTTTAAGTTCTTGGACTGTTAAACCTCTATCCTTCATGCTTGTTTCAGGAATCTTAGCAACAATAACCTTCTCTATATGGTCTATGTAAATATCCGAAGCAATATCACTTAGAGTTGTATGGACAAGCTCTCTAGCTATTTTTGTTGCTTTTTCACGGCTTTTTCTATAGTCCTCAGTTAGATAAACGGTCATAATTGGTGTTGATGGAACTCTTCTAGCATCAACAATTTCTATGATTCTTGGAAGACCAAGAGTAACGTTTCTTTCCTTAACACCTGCAAAGTGGAAGGTTCTAAGAGTCATCTGGGTTCCTGGTTCACCTATAGATTGAGCTGTAACAATACCTCCAGACTCGCCAGGTTCTATGTTTGACTTTTTGTAGTCTTCAAGAGTTGTTTCAACAACAATATCAACACCTTCTTTTGTTAGGTTTGAGGTAAGAAGACTTTTCTTTAATTCATCAACAAGCAATGGTGGAAGCTCATTTGATATTTCTTCTACTCTTTTCTTAATGTATTCTTTTGGTGCTGGTTTTCCTTCTTTAACTGCAAGTTTTACTCTTTCAACAAGTCTTTGAACGTTTACAGCTTTACCATGGTCGCTTTTTGCAGGGTCAACTCCATCTTCACCATACTTAAACTGGACAATATGTCCTATCGCTGTTCTTACAGTTCCATCATATTCAACCTTCACATCTTGAAGAGCATTTATTAGACGTCTTTGCATGTATCCGCTTTGCTGGGTTCTTACAGCTGTATCTACAAG
>CAZAHF010000020.1:0-10971 GCA_964484995.1 uncultured Candidatus Bathyarchaeia archaeon
TATGCTTTTCGGGTGGCTAATTCTTTATGCAAACAGGATGATACTTTCACCAATCCTAGTCCCCTTAATGGAGGAGTTTAATCTATCCTACACTCAGGCAGGTTTTCTTTTTTCCGCTTACTTTTATGCTTATATTCTTATGATGCTTCCAGCAGGATTTTTTGGAGATAGATTTGGAAGAAAAAGTATTCTTACAGTAGGAGCTATATGCTGGTCTATAGCAACCTTTCTTATAGGTGCAGCTGCAACCTTCTACCAGATTTTTCTTCTCAGGGTTGTTATGGGTCTTGGTCAGGGAACCTATTTTGGAAACGATAGGCCGATAATCTCTATCTGTACTCCGAGAGAGAAGATGGGGTTAGGTCAAGGTTTATCGATGATAGGGATGGGTGTAGGTTTAGCTTTGGGTATAGTGTTAGGGGGGATAATAACTCAAGCAATGGGTTGGAGGGTTACCTTTTTTATAATGGCTGTTCCAGCTTTTCTTTTCTGTTTTTTGTTATGGAAGTTTATAAGAGAGCCTCCAAAAACTGTTGAACATCATGGTAGGGAGATTTCTTATATTTCCGTCTTTAAAAGTAGAGACATAATTGTTCTTTCACTAGTCAGTTTTCTTGCATTTTATCCGCATTGGCTATGGGCTACATGGACTCCAAAAATGTTTTTGGAGGCTGGTGTAAAAGAGTTGGCTGAAGCATCAACTTTTGCTTCTCTTACAGGCTTTTCATGTATCCCCGGTCTTTTACTTTCTGGGATAATTTCTGATAGGCTTGTTAGAAGGGGTATTGGAAGAAAGTTTCCAATAACAGTCTTTCTTTTAATTACAGCCCTATTTACGGTTTTAATGGGTTTTGGACTGGAAACATCTGCTTCCGTTTGGAGTTTAGCTTTCTTCCTATTTTTTGGGATGGCTTTTTTGTGGGGAATCTGGACTTTTCTTTATGCAATTATAGCAGATATTGTTCCGAAAGAAGTTTATGGTATAGTTTTTGGCTTTGTAAACTCTGTTGGATTTGCTAACGCAATAATCGCTCCTTTGCTTGCAGGTTGGATAAGAGATGTAACAGGCTCCTTTGTTTGGGCATGTTATCTTGCAACAATCTTTCTTATAGTTGCCTCTGTTTTAGCTCTTATGATTAAACCTGCTTTTAAAGCAAAACCAGAGATACCAATTAAGTTACCGTTAAGAAAACCTTTTTAACAACATAACTTACAGTATTAAGACATACATAAGGAGGAAAAAGTTTTGGGTGTCCAAACAACTGCTGAAAAGAAAAAAGTTCCTATAGTTGAAGGGCTTTTTACATGGCCTTCTGATAAACCTCAACTGATTGGCAGCAAATGTCCGGTATGTGGAAGTGTTCAATTTCCAAAGTCTGATACATGTAACAATCCTTACTGTGACCATAGTAAACCTCCTGAAGAGATTCTTTTAAGCACCGAGGGTACACTTTACTCTTACACTATCCATGTATATGATTTGCGTGAGCCTTTTTCTTATCATAAGGCACCATATGCTATAGGTGCTATAGAGCTTCCTGAAGGAATAAACATTATAGCAAAACTAACAACAACAGATGAGAAGAAGCTAAAGATAGGTGCACGTATGAGGTTTAAGGTAGATAAGCTTTATGAAGATGAAAAAAACGTGTACTTAACATATTATTTTGAACCTGTGGAGGAGGGAGAAAAATGAGTGAAAGTGCTGTTGTAAGTGCTGCAATAACTAACTGGATGGAGGCAGGAAAACCAACACCTTCAGGAATGAGTATGCTAGTTGATGCTACCTTAAGAGCTTTAAAAGAAGCAAAGATGAAACCTAGCGATATTGACGCCATCATATGTAATACTACTGCTTTACCGTTTAACGATGCTTCATACATTACCATAAGTGCACAACATTTTGCTCATAGACTTGCGGAGAAAATAGGTAGTGTGGGTGTAAGGTGTATGAATGTTTGTGCTGCATGTGCAAGTGCAGCTATAGCTTTTGCTATGGCTGATGCTATGGTAAAGGCTGGTGTGGTTAAAACAGTGCTTGTTGCTGGTTTTGATAATTCCCCTAGAGGTTTTTACTATCAAGGTCCATCAATTTTAGACTCTGACTTAACGGTAAGCTATCCCCATCAAGTTGTAGGTATTACAAACCCATCTTATTGGGCTATGTGGGCTAGAAGACGTGCTTATGAAACTGGGGTAAGTGTTGAAGATGAAAAAAGACTGATGGCTACTGTAAAAGAGATACAGAGCGAGTATGGGGCTCGTAACCCATATGCAAGATACAAAAAAGTGTTTACTGTGGAAGAAGTTTTAAAGTCACCAGTGGTTTGTGATCCGCTACATCTATATATGATATGTGCTGTGAGTAGTGGTGCTGGAGCAGCTATAGTTTCTAACATGGAGACAGCAAAAAAGATTACAGATAAACCTGTTAGAGTGCTTGCTTCCACTGTTGGTAGTGCTGTTTTTAATGAACCTTCCCCACGTCTTGTTTATTTTGCAACTGCGGGTGGAAAAAGAGCGGAAAAACCGTTTATTGAGTGGCGTAAACCAATAGAAGCAGCCTACAAGCAGGCAGGAATTACGGCAGAGGATATAGATATTATAGAATGTCATGATACTAGTTGTTTCCATCCGATAAACTGGATTGACCAAATAATGGGATGGGAAAGAGAGGAAACAGATAAGCTGATTAAGGAGAGGCAGATAAGACATGATGGTAAACTTCCAGTAAACCTAAGTGGTGGGACAGCGTCTTTTGGCGAATCGGTGATGAGTCAAGCTTTAATGATGATTCATGAATTATTCCGACAGTTAAGAGGAGAAGCAGGTGAAAGACAGGCAAAGAAAAATCTAAAAATCGGTTTATGTACTGCCTACGGAGCATACGGGGCATACGGAGCTATACTGTTAGAAAAGGCATGGTAACAGAAACCTAAAAAGTAAAACTAAAAACAAAAACAGAGCTTCTGTTATTTTTTCTTTTTCATTTCTTCCTCATATCTTTTCTTCTCTAATTCTCTAAGAGCTGCTCTCTGAATTTTGCCTGTTACTGTTCTTGGAAGGTCTTCAGCTTTCACAAACTCAATTTTTCTAGGATACTTATATGGTTCTAACCTTCCCTTAACATAGTTTTGTAGTTCCTTTACCAGTTCATCTGAAGGAGTATATCCTGGTCTAAGAACTATAAATGCTTTAACAACATTTCCTCTAAGCGGGTCAGGTGAACCAACAACAGCTGACTCCAAGACCGCTGGATGTTCATTTAAAACAGCTTCAACTTCACCACCAGGTATCTTATATGCTGCGGAAACAATCATATCGTCAGCTCTACTCTGATACCAGAAGTATCCCTCCTCATCTTGAACAAATATTAGTTCCGTAAGACTCCACCCATTCCTTACAGCTTTTGCTTGTTTTTCAGGTTTTCTCCAGTAAAAGTTGCCTGCAGGACCACGAATTATAAGATAGCCTGGTGTTCCACGCGGGACCTCATTAAAGTCTTCATCAACAATTTTACATTCGTATCCTGGTACAGGAAGACCTGTTGACCCTATCTTGCTTTCAGGCATACCTTTACGAGCTGAAATAATGTAGTTCCACTCTGATGAACCTAAAGAATCTATTATTTCAACTCCAAAACGTTTTTTCCACTCAATAATTGTTGAAGGCGGAAGCCATTCTCCAGCGCTTTGACAAAGCCTAAGAGAACTTAAATCATATTTTTTCTCCGCATCTTTAACACCAAGCATAACCCTGAAGGCTGTTGGAACACAGCAAAGAACAGTTATTTTATGCTTTTCCACAGTTTCAAACATTTTTTCAGGGTCAAATCTCTCAATAATTGAGAGGGAAGCGCCAAAACGCCATGGATACTGGGTGAAGTTAACTGAGCCAAATGCAAAAGTGAAGAACGGATGTCCACCAATAGTATCTTTCTCACTTAATTCAAGAATATATTTGCCATGAGTATCTGCTCCACTAAGTATTTCTCTGTAAGTTCTAAGACATCCTTTTGGTGGGCCTGTTGTTCCCGAAGTATAAATAAGCCTACCAAAATGGTCTCTATCAAACTCTAAGGTTGGGAATGTTTCCGGCTGGTCTTTCATTATTTTCTCGTAATAGTAGTAGTCTCCTTCAACTTCTTCACCAACAACCACTATAGATTTAACCGTTCTCATCTTAGGTTTTGCAAGCTCAACATCCTTCAACCAATCCGAATGTACAACCATTGCTTTTGCTTCTGAGTCGTTAGCTATATACGATAACGTTTCAGATCTAAACAGATGATTTGTTAGCACAGGTATAGCTCCGATTTTCCAGCATGCAAAATTGGTTTCAATCCATTCAGGCCTGTTAGTCATTCTAATCATGACTCTGTCATTTTCCTCTACACCAAGACTTTTTAATGCATTTGCAAGCTTGTTTACTCTTCTCTGCAGCTCCCTATAAGTTATTTTTTTATCCTCGTAGTAGATAGCAACCTTATCTCCTCTTTTCTCAACATTATCATCTAAAAGTATTTTTCCAAGATTTAGTTTAAGGGGATAATGAAGTTCTGGTAGAGCATAGATTCTATCTGGCCTATATTCTTCTGGTGGGAGGTACTCTTCAGGTATCTCAACCATAAAGCTTGCCTCCGAACCTATATTTTATGCTTAAGTTAATTATATTTTTAAGTCTTTAAACTTCCTAAACTTCTTTAAACTTTAAAACCTGATTTTTCATGTATGTTGGCTTTATATCTAACAACCAATTAAAAACTTTGTAAGAAACAAATAGAAACATGGCCTAGAAAAATTAGAAAAAACTTTAAGTTGAGGTTAAGGCTAAAGATTACCCTTAATTACGAGTTAGCCTTTATAGGTGGTCTGAAAAATGTGGAAACAGTATTTTTGTGTTTTCTGTGTTAGCCACTGCAGCGCATTTGCTAAAGTTGAAGAGGGAGTTGTTGTAGAACTAAAAGAAGATGATGTAACAGGATTCATGGCCAACTATTGTCCAAAACATAAAGGAGGCTTGATGACATCAGGAAGAGGTGGTATTCTAAACAACCGTGAACGGCTTCGATATCCTCTAAAAAGAGAGGGAGAAAGAGGAGAGGGAAAATGGAAACGTATTAGTTGGGATGAAGCTTTAGATACAATTGCAAAAAAACTTTTAGAAGCGAAAGAAAAATACGGTCCTGAAAGTGTTGGTATAGTCTTAAATGAGCCTAAAGGTTTAGAGTTTGCTTTTGCACAAAGGTTTGCAACTGCTTTTGGCACCCCAAATGTTTTTTCCCCAGGAACCTATTGTGGTATAGCAACAGTTCAAGCTTCCTACTATACTTTTGGTTCTCCATATATACTGGCTAGAAGACCTATAGGCTATTATTATCCTAAAGTACTGATTATTTGGGGTTCTAATCCTGTTCATACAGGCGGCACCTTTAATGCTATGTTTAGAAAAGACATACATTTTGCCATAGATAGAGGATGTATGGTTGTTGTAGTAGACCAGAGAAACATTGATGTTGACCCTGACACAGGTAAACGTGCTTCTGATGTTGAGTATTGGCTTAAACCTAGACCTGCTAGTGATGGCGTTCTAGCCATGGGAATGATAAAAGTTATAATTGAAGAGGAGCTTTATGATAAAGACTATATAGAGAAGTGGACGGTTGGCTTTGATAAGCTTCAAGAACATGTTAAAACCTTTACTCTTGACGAGGTAGAAAAGTTAACATGGATACCTAAAGAACAGATAAAAGAGGTAGCAAGACTTTACGCTGTAAACAAGCCTGGAGTTATTGGTTGGGGGAATGGTTTAGAGCAAAGCATAACCTCCTTCCAAACCTGTAGAGCTATAGCAATTCTTCGAGGAATAACAGGTAACGTAAACACACCAAACGGAGGGGAGGTTGACCATGAACCTGCACCCTTTACTAGACCTGGACGTTTTATGTTTAGTGGAAAATTAAAGGAGAGACTTAAAGAGTATCCACGTTCACCAGAAAGAACTATTGGAAGTGAATTTAAAATAGCGATGAGGTCTGCTTATGTACCTACTCAACTGTTGGTAAAAAGTGTTTTAGAGGGGAAACCTTACCCTATAAGGGTAGCATTACTGATTTTAACTAATCCTCTTGTTAGTTACCCTGACTCTAATGCTGTACGTGAGGCGCTTATGAAGCTTGACTTTATAGCTGTAGCTGATATCTTTCACACACCAACAACAGCCTACGCGGATATACTTCTTCCAGCTGCCACCTTCCTAGAACATGAGGACTTGGGTTATTGGCCTTACTGGTATGGTAACATTAGAGTTTATCCAAAACTTGTTGACCCTCCTGGTGAAGCATGGCCCGACTCTAAAATTATAAACGAGCTTGCTAAGAGGGTTGGACTTGGAGAATACTTCTTCAACCATGAAGATGAGGCTTTAGACTTTATGTTACAACCGCTTAACCTTACCTATAAAGAGTTTAAGGAGAAGGTTGGAGCTATCTATCCGAAATCGCTTTACAACCCCTATGAGGTTATAGGTTATAGAACACCCTCAGGTAAAGTAGAAATATACTCTAAACAGTTAGAGGAGCTTGATATTGCTCCAATGCCTACATTTGATGAGCTTGCTAAATCTGTTTCTGCGCCTTTTGAACCGAGTGAGGAGTATCCTTTGCTTTTAACAAACGGTAAAAGTGAGGTTTTCATTCTTACTGGTTTCAGAAACCTACGTAAACTACGTTCGGTAGAACGGGACCCAATTGTACTGCTTAATCCTCAAACTGCTGAAAAGTACGGGTTAAACGATGGAGAATGGATTTATATTGAAACAAGAAAGGGTAGGATAAAGCAGAGACTTATGGTTGATCCTACAGTTGACCCTAGGGTTGTAATTGCTGCTTTTGGTTGGTGGGGTGAATCAAACCTAAACATACTCACAGACAGTAATCCACCCTATGACCCAGCAACAGGAGCACCACAATTAAAGGGTATTCCTTGTAAAGTCTATAAAACCTAAACAAAAATTTTTAATTCATTGTTCCTAATCTACCCTCTAATTTTTTAACTTCAAAATTAGGTAAGGTATTCCCCCCTTTTTTGTTCTATTGGATAGTTAGGTAGACTTAGAGTAAAGAAGGTATGTAAGGTTAGGACGATATTTGTTGGTGGGCCGGGAGAGATTTGAACTCTCGACCTTTCGGTTATCAGCCGAACGCTCTAACCAGGCTGAGCCACCGGCCCTCTACTCCTAAAAAGTATTCTTCTTATAGCTAATTTTTAAGGTTTTGTTTATTATTGTTTTGTTATAGCGTAGATAAAGCAGTTTTTAACTAGATAACATTCTCCTCTATGGTTGAACGTTTAATTTGTAGGTAAGGCTTTTTGGCTTCCTGTTTTGGTTTATGTTCATCAAGATACTCTTTATAGTCAAATATTTTTATTGGAACAGCAAAATGAATTCTTGGCTGGGAAACAAGTAAGGCTTCACCTACATCCAACATTTTTAGTTCGGTGTCTGAATATTCTAGGTAGGGGGTGTTTTCAGAAAGGTATGTTCTATCATCTTTTAGGGTTGTTTTTAGAATTATTTTTGTCCAAAGCTCAGCAAAAACATCCTTGTTTATTCCTGAAGGTCTTGGTGTTACTGCGTTTAATCCAACCTTATATTTTCTGTAGGTTAAAGCTATATCAGAAAAGACCGTGTTTTTCTCTGCAAGAAACTTATGAGCTTCTTCAAGAGTTATAAGTAGGTAGGGTAATCTTCTCCAAGCATCAAAATCCTTACGCCAAAGCTCCCTATAATACTCAACAACTCTGCTTGCAACCCAACACACAATTTGTTTTTGGGTTTCTTCACGTAAACCCGAAATATCAACAAGAACTGTTTTATTGTTTGTTAAAGCCTCTATAACAGAATAGGTAAAATCATAATCAACATCCACAAATATTTTTTCATTTAAACTTGAAAGCTTTCTTAGAAAAGCTTCAACAACACTTTTTTGTCTTGTTGGAGCAAGCTCAACAACACCATCCACATCTTCCTCTCTATAAACTTCCAAGGTTTTAGTTATCCAGTCTGAGGAACCTATTCTTCGATAAAGCTTCTCCGCGTAGTGTTGTTGAGGTCCTGTAAAGTCTGGTAGAAGAAACCCTAAACTTTTTGGTGTAAGTTTTCTTAACCCTATCTGCATTACCCCGTAAGGAACTCTTTTTTCAGGTTTTTCTGTTCCAAAATATACTAGGTTTTCTTGAGCATAAGGGTGGTCAGCTAAACCCTTACCTATCTCTTTTCCTGTTAAAAGTTCTCCAGCAAAATCAAAGATTAAGCCTACAGCTTCCCCTCTAGTAAACATTATAGATGCATTTAAAACAAGTTCAGCGTTTGTTTTACCTGAACCTATCTGTCCAACTATAGCCATCATCCTAGGAATACTTTTAACATCTATTCCAACAGTTTTTCCTGTTACCAATCCACCAGAACGTAAATAGCCAATTTCAAGTTGACCTGAAATTTTTAAGGTTTCATAGTCATCTTCATCTAAGGTTTCAACAACCCATCCATAGTCAGGGTTTAAGGTTGGAGCTCTAACAAACCCGTTAACATCTCTCTCAAGAAAAATTACTGATTCAACATAACGATATTTTGAGTATGGACCTATTGTTCGCATCGAACCTTTAAGGTCCTGTAGTTCAGGCACCTCCTCAAGTGTTGACTTACTTCCAGCATTTGTAATCCTTGAGTAGTAGACTTTAGATTTTTCTCCACCATAAATCTTAACTATCTGCCCATAACTTAAGGATTCCTCGTTTGTTGTAACTATTATAACCTGGTCTCCCTTACTCTGTTTAACTTTTCCAACTTCTCTACCCAAACCTAAACCTCCATATCCTCAACCATCTCAAAGTCGTAAGTTAAACCAAGTAAGCTTCTTCTAAGACTAGCAATTTCAGCTTCTACTAAAAGAAAGTCAAGCAAACCGTTTTCAGCAAGTTTTAAGTGTAATTTTTCTAGGTATTCTAAAAGTTTTGCTTTAGGAATTCTTGTTCTTTCATGAGCAAGAAAAAGTGGGGCAGGATAACCGTTACAACGAGGATCATTGGATATTGTGGAAAGCTCTGAGATAGTTTTAACCATATAGTTTTTTCCCTTTTCAACAATATAATCCATAAGGTCGCAGCGGAAAACCATGTTGCTTGAGGGAGAAAGCTTAACACAGCTTATATCCCCATAAAAATCTTTAACTTTTGGGAAAGTAATCGGATAGTAGATCCAACAGCCACCAATTTTTCCTTCCTTTTGAAGTTTAGAAGCATACCTATTAATTGTTGCAAGTAAATCACGGTTTCTTGAAAGTTGAAGTGTCGATTTTTTTGGGATCATTAAAAGTCTAACATCACGTTTACGACATCCATAATAGAGGTCTAAAGAGTACTTGTTTTCACCTATACCAGAACCAAATAGAGCTTTACCATCCATCAAACAAAAATCTTCTTTGTCAAGTTTATCTAAAAGACTTACTGCCATCCGACTCTCATATTCTTTAAGTTTAGCCCATATACCAAACGGTCTTTTGTGAAGTGGAGCTAAAACCGGAAATATGTGGTCTTGGTAATTCTCAGAAAGAACAATCCATTCACCATTAACCTTTTCAATTATAACGTAAGCACATCTGCTAACACCTATAACCCAGTTGTTTGCACGGATTAAAGGATAAAAAGAGGCGTCAACAGAAAGAAACTTAGATGAAGATTCAACTGGTATTAAACTATGGAAGTTTGTTTGATAAATACCGTCAACCGTGAATGGTTCTTCATCATAAGTTTGAAATGTTAACTCATAACCGTTATCAACATACTTTTTCATTTCTTCAATACATTGTTTTAGGTCGTCTTCCAAGACTCTTTCCCTTAAAGCTTATTTTCTGGTATCCATTATTTAAGGAAGAGAGGCTAGTAAAAGTATTTTATTCTGAAAACAGAACAATAAAGAAGACTGTTGGGGTGATAAGGATGTTACAAGTATTGGTTGTTTCTGATTTTCATGGTATGGTTAGGTTTGCTGAAAAAGTGAAAAGTTTAGCTGTTTCTGAGGGGTTTGACTGTATAGTTGTTTGTGGAGATTTAACGGATTTTGGTCCTATAGAAGTTGCTCGTAAAATATTGGAGGTTCTACTTGAATCAAAAGTTCCTGTTCTTTATGTTCCGGGGAATATGGATCCTAGAAGTCTGGTGGAAAAGGTGGATTTAGGTTTTTCTCTTCATGGTAGAGGAAAAATAGTTGGTGAGGTTGGGTTTGTTGGTGCTGGTTTTCAAAGCAATCTAAAAGGTTTACTTGAGCAGGGGTTAAAAAGCTTAAAGCAACCTCTAAGGTTTCTTGTTTTTGTAACTCATGTTCCTCCAAAAGGAACTGAGGTTGATTTAGCTTGGAATGGTGTTCATATTGGAAGTTTGGAGGTTAGAGAGGCTGTTGAAAAATATAAGCCAAACCTTGTTGTTTGTGGTCATGTTCATGAGGCAAGAGGTGTTGATAGAATAGGTGAATCTATTGTTTGTAATCCAGGCCCTATCTATGATGGTTCTTATGCTAAAGCTGTCTTTAATGATAAGGTTAAGGTTGAACTTCTTCGTCTTTAAAGAATAGTATTTTTCTAGGAAGAAAAATTAACACTATATTATATGGTGAAGTCTTTAAAACCTTTATCCAGTAAAATTTTGAGGTGTAAAAAGTGAATTTTAGGTTAACAGATGAACAGAAAATGGTGGTAAGCTCAGCTAAAGAGATAGCAGAAAAATTTAACCTTGAATATTGGCGGGAAAAAGATAGAAAACATGAGTTTCCTGTGGAATTTTGGGATGCTTTAGCAAAAGCAGGATTTGTTGGAATGATTTTGCCTGAGGAGTATGGTGGAGGTGGAATGGGTTTACTTGACCTAACTTTAGCTACAGAAACCTTAGGGTCAGAAGCATGTGGTATTGGTGGTGG
>CAZAHF010000020.1:11071-16534 GCA_964484995.1 uncultured Candidatus Bathyarchaeia archaeon
TATGTTAACAGCTGTGAAGTCTTTATTAACGATTTAAGGGTTTCAGAAGAATGTTTACTTGGTGAGAAAGATAAAGGTTTTTATATTCTTTGGGATGTTCTTAACCCTGAAAGAATAAATAATGCAGCTAATGCTGTTTCTTGCGGTCTTTTAGCCTTAAAGCTTGCTGTTAAGTATGCTAAGCAGAGAAGTGTTTTTAAGGAGCCCATAGGAGCTTATCAGGGAATTCAGCTACCTTTAGCTGAGGCTAAGGCAAAACTTGAGGCTGCAAGACTCTTATACCATAAGGCTGCATGGCTTTTTGATGAAGGATTACCATGCGGAGCCGAGTCTAATATGGCAAAAGTTGTGGCTGTAGAGGCTGCTGGGGAGACTATAACCTATGCATATGAAACTTTTGGTGGATATGGTTATGCTGTTGAACAGGATATTGAACGTATATGGAGAGATTTTCAGGTTTTAAGGGTAGCACCTATAACCCAACAGTTAGCTTTAGCCTACATAGGTGAACGTGTGCTTGGTTTACCAAAATCGTATCAAACCTAGCTTATAGATAGCGGGCTAATATAACATTTTTAATTTAGAATGTTTTTTGAAATAATCATGAAACTGTTTTTTCTTGGTACTGGTGGTGGACGTTTTTCAATTATAACTCAGAGAAGAAGAACTGGTGGAATTCGAATAACCTATGATAGGTTAAACATACATTTGGATCCTGGACCTGGAGCCTTAATCTATTCTCTTGAGAAGAATATGGATCCTAGAAAAATAAATATGGTTATGATTTCTCATGCTCACCCAGACCACTATACTGATGGAGAAATTCTTATTGAAGCTATGACTGGTGGTGCTTTAAAGAAAACAGGTACACTTATCTGTTCAAAAAGTGTAACTGTGGGAAACGATATTTGCGACCCTGCAATATCAAAATACCATAAAAGCCTTCCAAAAGAGGTTGTTGAGTTAAAGGCTGGTGAAAAATATGTTTCAGACAATGTTACTGTTGAGGGTGTTAAGGCTGTCCATTATGATCCTGATACCATAGGGTTTAAGTTAACCTTTCCGGATGGTAGTGTTATAGGTTACACCTCTGACACAGAATATTTTGAGGGGTTAGGAGAAGCCTACAAAAATGTTGACCTGCTTATTTTATGTGTTATAAGACCTAGAAACCTTCCACTTAAATGGCATATGTGTGTTGATGATGCAGTAAAAACGATTAGGGAAGCTAAACCTAAAAAAGCTGTTTTAACCCATTTTGGGATGAGAATGATTCTAAATACAACACCCGAGGTTGAAGCGAAGTATATTGAAGAGCAAACAGGAATATCTACAATTGCTGCTTATGACGGGATGATGTTTGAGCTTGGAAAAAGGGAGGCTGAGAAAGAGGAGGGAAAAAGAAAAGATTTAACAAGCTTCTTTTAACTTTTAGTTTGTTTATGTTCAAGCCTTAAATGAGGCTAAAAACTAAACTTAAGTTTAGGCTTTCTATTAGGTTTGTTGGAGGTTTGTGTTTTACTTTGACGTTTACACCAAAAATCACTGAAAAAAGATGGGATCCAAAAAGGGAAGTGGAAATTTTTGAGGACTGGTTAAAGAAAAACATTTATAGGGTTAACAAAAACTCTTCTAAGCCTATTTATAGTATTGATACTCCTCCACCTTATGCTTCTGGCAGATGGCATGTTGGCGGTGCAACCCATTATGCTCAAATAGATATGGTTGCAAGATATAAGCGGATGAAGGGGTACGAGGTTCTTTTTTCTTTTGGGATAGATCGAAACGGTTTACCTGTTGAGGTTGAGGTTGAGAAAAAATACGGTATAACCGCCCATAAAACATCAAGAGAAGAATTCATAAGGTTATGTAAAGAGTTTCTTGATGAGGTTGAGAAAGACATTATTAAAACCGCTAAAAGACTTGGGATGAGCTGTGATTTTGAGAATATTTATCGGACTGACAGCCCAGAATATAGGAGGGTAACCCAAGAAACCTTTATTGAGCTTTGGAATAAGGGTCTAGTGTATTCTGATAATAGACCTACAAACTGGTGTCCTGTCTGCCAAACCACTATTGCTGATGCTGAACTTGAATATGTGGCTGAAGAGACAGAATTATGCTATATAAGGTTTAGAGTTGAAGAGGATGGAGAAATAGTTATAGCAACAACAAGACCTGAACTTTTATGCACATGTAAAATGGTGATTTATCATCCGGAAGATGAAAGGTATACGCATTTAGAGGGAAAACATGCAGTTGTGCCTATCTATGGTCAAAAGGTGCCTATTAAGGCTAATAGTTATGCTAAACCAGAGTTTGGAACAGGAATAGCTATGATATGTTCTTTTGGAGACTACACAGACATTAGAATTTTTAGAGAGTTAAACCTTGAGCCAACAATTGCAATAACAAAAGAGGGAAGAATGAATAAGGTTGCAGGACCTTATGAAGGGTTAACCGTTAAGGAGGCTAGACAAAAAATAGTTGAAGACTTGGAGAAGGCAGGATTACTTGTTAAAAAGGAGAAGATTAAGCATAACACACCTGTTTGTTGGAGGTCTAAAAACCCTGTAGAATTTATCTTTATGGAGGAATATTATCTAAAACAGATTCCCTTCCTAGAAGACCTAAGAAAGGTTGTTGATCAGACAGAGTTTTATCCACCTGAATCTAAACAGCTACTCTTAAACTGGATAAACTCTATTACCGTAGATTGGCCTATCTCAAGAAGAAGATTTTACGGAACAGAGATTCCCATTTGGTATTGTGCAAAGTGTGGAAAGCCTCATCTACCACCACCAGGACGCTACTATCAACCTTGGAGAGAAAAACCTCCTTTTGAAAAATGTGAGTGTGGCTCAAAAGAGTTTATAGGTGAAACTAGAACTTTTGACACATGGATGGATTCAAGTATAAGTCAACTTTACATTTTAGGCTATAAGTATGACAAAGAATTTTTTTCAAAAGCCTTTCCATGCAGCCTAAGACCTCAAGGAATGGATATTGTTAGAACATGGTTATACTATTCTATTCTTAGAACCTACCAGCTTTTTTCAGCACCAGCTTTTAAACAAGTAAGAATTTCAGGTATGGGTTTGGATGAGCGTGGGGAGGCTATGCATAAGTCGAAAGGGAACATTATTTGGCCTGAACCTTACCTTGAAAAGTATGGTGCTGATGCTTTTAGACTTTGGGGGGCTTCTGAAGCAAAACTAGGGTCAAACTATAGGTTTAGTGCTGAAAGACTTGAGGGTTGTTCTCGTTTTCTCACAAAACTTTGGAATGTTTCAAGGTTTATTTCATCCTTCCCAACAGAAGTAGACGGCTATAGTTTAACTCCAACAGATAAAATGATTTTAGGTAGGCTTTACCAGCTTGTTGAAGAATGTAAGAAAGGCTATGAGGAAATGGATTTCTTTATTCCAGCAAACGCTATTAGGGGGTTTGTTTGGAATATTTTTGCTGACCATTATGTTGAGGCTGTTAAAGCAAGAGCCTATAACACAGAAAAAATTTTTCCAGAGGAAGAGCAGGCTGGAGCATGGTATACCCTACATCTTTGCCTTAAAACGGTTCTTAAACTTTTAGCCCCTATATGTCCATTTATAACCGAAGCTATCTGGTGTAGAGTTTACTCGAAAAACTCTATTCACTTGGAGAGTTTTCCAGAACCAGAAAAAGAGTGGTTAAGTGAATATAGTCAGTTTATCAACCAGTTTATAGAGTTTAACTCAACAGTTTGGAAGTATAAAAAGAGTAAAAGAATGGCTTTAAACCAAAAACTTAGGGTTGTTTATGCACCAAAAGTTTTAGAGCCTTTTAAGCAAGACTTAAAAGCTATGCATAAAATTGAAAACCTTGTTTTTAAGGAGGCTTCGGAAGAAGAAAAGAAGAACCTTGAAAGGTTTGGAGACCTATTTTTTAGCGTCTAAACTGAAGAAGCCTATTTAACCCGTTAATCATGGCTTCAACACTAGCAAGTACAATATCTGGTTTTGCTGCTCTTGCAGAAACAATTTTTCCGTTTGCATCTTCAACTTTAACAACAACCTCAGCTACAGCGTCTGAACCTCCAGTTAAAGCTTCAAGTCTAAACTCTTTTAGTCTAACATTTATTAGTCTATCCGTAATTTTTTGAATAGCTTTTATTGCTGCATCAACAGGTCCAACACCAGTTTCAGAAGAAACATATTCTTTTCCCTCAAGAATTAGTTTAACAGATGCTGTTGGAATTACACCACTACCAGTTACGACAGTTAAATCTTTCAGGTCGATTATTCTATGTTCTTCTACTGGTGTACCACAAACTAGGCTTGCTATGGATATAAGGTCTGTTGTTGTTACAAGTTTACCTTGATCACCCATCTCTTTTACTTTTTGAAGAATCTGTTTAAGCTGTTCTTCTGTTGGTTTAAATCCAAGTTCCTCAATCTCTTTTTTTAAGCCATAGGTTCCAGCATGTTTTCCTGCTACCAAGACGGATTTTCTTCCAACAAGTTCTGGTGTTATTGGCTCATAGGTTAAAGGCATTTCTACAACTCCACGAGTATGAATTCCAGATTCATGGGCAAAAGCATTTTCACCAACAATAGGTTTGTTTGGTGGAATAGTTACACCTGTAAGTTTAGATACAAGTCTTGAAGTTTCATAGATAAGGTTTGTTTTAATTTTAACTCTTTCTCTGTAAAGTGAATATAAAGCCATAACAACCTCTTCAAGCGAAGCATTTCCCGCTCTTTCTCCAATACCATTAACAGTTGCATGAATTTGGGTAGCTCCAGCCTCAACACCAGCAAGTGAATTAGCAACAGCTAAACCAAAATCGTTATGGCAGTGGACACTTATCGGAACTTTAATATGTTTTTTAATTTCGCTAATAAGCATACCCATCTTTCTTGGTGTCATAACTCCGACAGTATCAGGAACATTTATTCTGTCAGCTCCAGCCTCAACAGCTGTTTTGTAAGCTTCTATTAGAAACGGGATTTCTGTTCTTGTAGCATCTTCAGCTGAAAATTCAACAGTAACTCCGTGGCTTTTAGTATACTCAACCCACCTAGAAATTTTTTCTAGAACTTGTTGCTGGTTTAGGTGAAGCTTATATTTAAGGTGGAGAGGTGAAGTTGCAATAAACACATGAACACCATCAACATCACATTTTAAGGCTGCATCTATATCTTCTTTTGTTGTTCTTGCTAAACCACAAATTTCAGCTTCAAGTTTTTCTTTTACAATAAGCCTAATAGCCTCTATTTCCCCTTTAGAGGCTATAGGAAATCCTGCTTCGATAACATCAACTCCAAGCCTGTCTAACTGTTTTGCTATTGTAACCTTATCCTCCGGCGTCAAAGCTACACCAGGTGTTTGTTCCCCGTCTCTAAGTGTTGTGTCAAATATTCTGATGTGGTTTTGGCTCATAACGTATAGTTGATTATTGCTGGTTACTTAAATAGTTTTTAT
>CAZAHF010000021.1:0-15761 GCA_964484995.1 uncultured Candidatus Bathyarchaeia archaeon
CCATCCCAAGCTTTTTCAATCCAACCTTTAACCCTATCTTTTTTGGTTGTTGGAAGATATGGAGGGTTAAATATTATCAGGTCAAACTTTTCGTTTTTCTTGATAGGTTTAAATAGGTCTCCTTCTCTAACCTCAACTTTACCGGTTAACCTGTTAAGTTTAACATTTTCTTTTGTTGTTTTAACTGCAAAAGGGTTTAGGTCTGTTGCAACAACTCTTCTAGCCTTTTTAGCTGCTTTTAAAGCAATAATTCCACATCCACAACCAACCTCTAAAACAACATCACCCCTATTAACCCTAAGATTTTTTAGGAGAAGGAAAGTGTCATCTGAGGGTTTATAGACCTCTTTAGGGATTTTAAGCTTAAACCCTTCAATTACTGTTAAGGTGTCTGATGAAAACACTGCTAACTCCTATTTTTAGTATGTTTTACTTTTTAGGTAGATTAGGTTTGAAATTTCACAAAACTCCTCTGGCTTAAGCATAAAAACTCTTTTTTCAAGGTAGGGAAAATCTTTAAAGCTTTCCCTTAAACATTTAAACTCTTCCTGTTTAGAGAGGGTTTGAAGAGCATTTTTTAGTTTTCTGTTTTTTTGAGTAAACAAAAATCTGACAGTCTGCTCAAAAATTTTCCAATCTTCTATTTTAAATGGAGGTTCTCTTCTCGGCTTTATTCTTACAACCATCGAGGAAACCTCTGGTTCCGGATAAAAAGCCTTAGATGGAACTTCCTCTAAAATCTCAACTTCAGATTTAACATAACCCATAACTGTGAGTCTACCATAATTTTTTTCTCCAGGTTTAGCTGAAAGCCTTAAAGCAAACTCTTTTTGGAGAAGTAGAACAGCAACCTTAAAAGGTGTGTTAAGCAGCTTAAAAATTATTTTTGAGATTATTGAGTAGGGTGGGCTTGAAACAACCTTATCAAAGTTTTTAAGATTTAATTTAAGAAAATCAGCTTGAATAATTTTAACATTATTAAACCTTTTAAGCCTTCTTTCTAGTATTTTTACAAGTTTTGGGTCAACTTCAACAGCAAAAACTCTTCCAGCTTTCTCAGCTAAAATCTCAGTTAAAAAACCAAACCCAGCCCCAACCTCAACCACAACATCATCTTTTTTTAGATTAGCATATTCAACCATACGTTCCATAAGACTCTTATCAACAAGAAAACTTTGACCAAGTTTTTTTCTAGGTTTTACCTCATATTCCCTAAGAAGCCTTCTAACAGTTTTTAAAAGCTCCATTCTAACCCTAAAATTGACGTGTAAATATACGGTATTTTTGGTTGGTTGTTAACTCTTCAACAATTCTTTTAGCAATAAGTTTAGCAGGGTCAGGTATTCCAGCTCTTTTTTGAATATCAACAAAACTTTCAAACGGTTTTTTCTCCCTTTCATTCACAATCTGCCACATATACTTTTTACCTATTCCGGGTAAAAGCTCAAAAGCATGCATTCTTGGAGTTATAGGTTGAGCTGTATTAAAAAACTGAACAAATCTAGCTTCATGACTTCTAACAATCTCCTCAACCACTAAGGGAAGTTCACTTTTAGCTGTTGGAGTAAGCTCCTCATAGGTAACTCTACCAATAATATGGTTTACCTTGTCTCTTTTATCTTTCCCAATATAGAGACGCTCATGAAGATTTACTGTTACACCAGGTTTAACGGTTGCTTCAAGTAAAGTAAAAAATTCTTCCCCAACCATTTGAACCACAGGTTCGGCTATAAAATTCTTCCCTAAACTAACCTTTCCCTGGGGAAGAAAGTCAAGTGCGTATGCAACTTCCTCATAACGTTTCTTTTCCATTAAGGCTTCCTCAATTTGAAAGTGGGTAAATTGAAAGATATAAATAAAACGAAAAATTAGGTTTAAAAGGATGTTTAGGCTTTTATAAAGCCCTATTTTTCTTTTTTCTTCCTATACTCATCCAAAAGTTTAAGCATTTCTTGAAGTTTTTCAGGTTCAATAAGACGATGTCTTGGAAAGAAAACTCTAAGCTCCTCAACAGATTCAGGCATACAGTTTACAATTTGAACAGCGGTTCTAAGGTCTATCTCAAAACTGTTTACAAGTTTTAAACATAACTCTTTAGCCTTACCACTATCAAGTTTCGAGAAAGCCATCGCATATTCCAAAGTTCTTCTTTGAAGCTGGTTTAATTCTCTATCAAGATTTTCTAAAACCTCTTTAACTTCAGGGATTGTTATAGGTTTATTTTCTATTTTTTTAAGCGGCAAAAAGATAAACCTCCAAAACTAGGTTTGGAAAGCTTTTAGATGTTCAGGTAAAGCTATAATTTTTCTTGTTTTTCCTCCGTCTCTTACAGCAACCACATAGGCTCTGCCTCTTTTCTCTAAAACAACTCCAACCTTCCCATGGTAACGTCTATGAGGTTGTCCTTTATGGGTTGCAGGATCTATAGAAATCACAACCTTTTCACCAGTCTTATATTCTTTTAAAAGGTAGCCTAAAGGTTTTAAGCCTCTTTCTCTAGGCTTTTTTCTTAGTAGACTTCTTGTTTTTGAACGGTATCCTTTAGACCTCTTCATCCAAACCCACTTTACTGTTTATATCATATCGGTTAACATAGACATTTTAACTTTTCCCGTTTAAGCTTGGATACCCAAAACTGTTAACTCAACACATTTTAGGTTTTTTTGGATAGTTTCAGCTATATTTGGTTTTGTTCTTCCTTCATCACCATCTACAAGCTCCTTTATATATAGTCCACCTTGACACTCAATTTTTAATTCAAAAGTTTTAGAAGAAACTTTTTTAGCTTCAACTCTGTAAACATGTTTTACCCTAGTTTTGTCTACACGTCTATGAAGAACTCTTCTTGGGGTTCGTTGTTTAACTGTAATACCTGTAAATTTTTCTTCAATTTTTTTAAGGTCTTCATCGGTTATTACATCATCATCTCCAACTTCAACAACAGCATAATAGACTTTTTTTGCTGACTCCATAGACTTAATTTTTCTTACGGTTTGTTTGTCTGCAAAATAAAGGTTTAGAACTTCAACTTTACCGGACTGATTTATCTCTTTTTCTACTAGCTCAAGGTTTATGTTTCTTTTTTTAGGGTTTTTAACTTCAATAACAAAAGGTCTACCATTACCTAGAACCTTAGCATCAATATCTTCTCTTCCACTCGCATGAAACTCTGTTTTCTCCCCGAAAGTTAAATTTAAAATTGGTTTTTCAATTATTTCTTGAACAGATTCAGGATACCTTTTTCCTGTTCCACCACAGTATTCACATCCAGCACCTTTACATCTACCACAAACCCATTTTGCCTGAGGAATTCCCGTTACAAGTTTTTTATAACGTCCCCCAATAAATAAAGGGTTTACCTGAAAATCTACCTCCCCACTAAACGGGTTAAAAGTAAAAACTATATCTGGCTTTTTATAGTCAACATGTTTTTTTGTTATTCTAGAGATTATTTTTCCGATTTCCCTTGTAAACTCACTTTTAATTGTTTCACCCCAATTTATTCCATACCTAGCTCTTAGAGAATCTTCAGCCTCAATAATTTTTTCAGGAATTTTTGCTCCAACAAGAAAACTGTTAAACTCGTATTCCTCAACCTTTTTTAGAGCCTCTTCAACAAGCCTATCTAACTCTTGAAGTTTACCTAAACAAAGTTCACATTTTTTTGGTTGAGGTTTTGGTTTGTAACCAAGTTTTTTTAGAGTATCCTCCGCAAATTTAAACATACCATTTATAGCTAAGTTTTTAAGAAGTTTTACACCGTTTTTATCTCCATTTAGGATTTGGCTATGAGCTTCAAACGTTAAAAAGTTTTTTATAGTTTTTCCTCTTTCAGCATTACTTAACCCATAACCAAGGTTTGCAAACTGTCTACCTAAACAGTTATCACATAAACAATGTTCTTCCAAAATTTTTTTTGCTATATCTAAAATTTCACTCATTAATCTTTCCCAAACTAATACTAGCCTTAACTGTAGAGAAGAAAGAAAGAATGACTGTTAAAGTTTTTAGTTAGCCGACACTATGTGAAAGAACACCCTTAGGTAAAACTATAGGTTGAACATCCTCCTCAGAGTGGATAGGAACATCTATAACTGTTGTTACATCGCTTTTTATTGCTTCTTTAACAGCTTTTCTAAACTCCTCATAAGATTGAACTCTAACACCAATAGCACCATAAGCCTCAGCAAGCTTAACAAAATCTGGGGAGCTTCCTAGGTGAACCTGAGAATATCTTCCTCTATAGATTATTCTTTGCCATTGGGCAACCATACCTAAAACTCTATTATCCAAGATGATTACTGTTACAGGGATTTTTTCTTCAACAGAAGTTGCAAGCTCATGTTCATTCATAATAAAGCTTCCATCTCCAGCAATATCAACAACAGGAACATCTGGTTTACCTACTTTTGCACCTAAAGCTGCCGGAAAACCAAAACCCATTGTTCCAAGACCACCTGAAGTTATAAAGGTTCTTGGGAAGTAGGTTTTGAAGTAGATTGCAGCCCACATTTGATTTTGACCAACCTCAGTAGCAACAACAGCATTCTTAGGTAAAATTTCTCTTAAAATCTTCATTAGTTTTGGAGGTTTCATATATTTTTCATCAGTTTCCTCGTAGCTTGGCAAAGGATGAATTTGCTTTAGTTTTTCTACATATTCAAGCCACTCAGAAGACTTTTTAGGTTCAGACTTCTCCTTTACCCTCTCCAAAATTTTTGTTAAGGCTTCTTTAGCATCTCCTAGAAGAGCAACAGTAGCATCAACATTTTTACCTATTTCTGATGCATCAATATCTAAGTGGATAATTCTTGTTTTCTTGTTAAAGTTTATCTCACCACTAATAGATCTATCAGAAAATCTGCATCCAACAGCAAAAATTATGTCAGCCTCACTAAGTGTACGGTTACCATAAGGTGTACCATGCATCCCAATCATACCTAAAGCCAAAGGATGGTCTTCAGGTATACATCCCTTAGCCATAAGGGTTGTTGCAACAGGAATGTTAAGATACTCAGCTAAGGCTAAAAGTTCTTGGCAAACGTTTGAGCTTATTACACCTCCACCAGCCAAAATTACTGGTTTTTCAGCCTCTAACAGAATTTTTGCTGCTTCTTCAACATGAAACTCGGAAAGGTTTTCGTAGGGTCCTTTTTCAGGTAAGTCAAGCTTATCAGTAAACTCTATATCAGTAACCTCTGTTTGAACATCTCTTGGAAGATCTACAAGAACAGGTCCTTTTCTACCTGTTGAAGCTATATAGAAGGCTGTTTTAACTATGCTTGGAAGCTTTTTAGCATCCCTAACCTGATAGTTGTGTTTTACTATGTTTGCTGTAATCCCAATAATGTCTATTTCTTGAAAAGCATCCTTACCTATAAATGGTCTTGCAACCTGCCCTGTAAAAGCAACTATAGGTGAAGAATCCATATGGGCTGTGGCTATACCTGTTACAAGGTTTGTTGAGCCAGGTCCAGAGGTAGCCATACAAACTCCAACTTTCCCTGTAACTCTAGCATACCCGTCAGCCATATGGGCTGCAGCCTGCTCATGTCTAACAAGAATATGTCTAATACCAGAGTCTAACAGTTCATCATAGACAGGCATTATTGCTCCGCCTGGAAAACCAAAGATTACCTCAACTCTTTCTCTTTTTAAGGATTCAACCAAAGCTTTTGCTCCTGACATAAGAGTCAAGATAGACACCAAACCAGAAGTTTTACATCTCCTATGGTTACCCAAGAAATCAAGCGGAAGTCTAAATTAAATTTTTCGGAAAAAAATGTTAACATAAGAAGTTTTTGATTAAGGTTAGCTGTGAGGCAATACTTATCTATGCTAAGAGCCAACAAATATACGAAGTTTGGAGGGAAAAACATGGAGTCTGCTATTGAAAACCTTCGTAAACAGGTAAAGGAGTTATGTTCTCAAATCGAGAAAAGAATTAAGGAGATTGGGGATGTAGACATATTAACCTACCGTTCTGACCCACAAATTAAGGAGTTACGAAGAAAAATATGTGACCTTTACCGTGAAGCTGTAAATAAATGTAGAACCTATGGGGAAGCCTTAAAGGTATGTGAGGTGTTTAAGGAGTATCCTACGTGTCTAGCTCAACTTATGCTTTCAGAAGAACTTACATGTCCTGCTCCTACTGGAGAAAAATAGGAGAAACAGTTTATAGTTAACGTTTTATACTTAATAGGGTTATGTCTATTCTTAGTGAGACTTTATTTTTGGTGGTGAATGCTGAGTGAATGATAAGGCTTTAGGTGCTTTGATGCTTGTTGGCGGAATAATAGTTATAGTGGTGTATGTTTGGGCTTTATTTATACCGCCTTTTGGTGGGATAGGCTCCTTAGCATGGCAAATAGCCATAAGCATAGTAGCAATTGTTGCTGTTGCTGCTGTTTGTGTAATAATAGCTTGGGTTGGATACACACTTATAACAACACCAGCACCAACCCCACCAACACTCGAAGAAACAGTTGAAGAAGAAGGAGGAAAAGAAGCTGAAACAGAAAAAAGGAGTAAGCCTCAATAACCTATATTTTTTCAATACTACTTACTCCATCCTTTTTCGTAACAAGAATTCTTGTTGAAGCCTCTTTTGCTAATTCCTCTGAATGGGTTACTGTAAGAATCTGTCTTACCATTTTTAGGTTTGATATTGCTGTTGCTAAGGCATCTATGCTTTTATCCTCAGTTCCCAAAGCCTCTGTTGGTTCATCAAGAATAAGTAGTTCAAGACTTTGACCTGTTTTTGCCTCCATTATAAGCTGACCCAACCCTATCCTGTAGGCTAAGGCAAGCCATGTACGTTCTCCACCAGAAATTAGGCTAGCATCCCTCCTAAAACCAGAATCCCCCATAAGTGTTGGCGTATACTCATCATCAATTTCAACATAAAAGTTTCTGCCAGACCCTACTGTTAAACTATCCAGAACCGACTGAACAGCTTCCCTTAATCCTTCTACATACATCCCTCTTAGAAGAGGAACAACCTCTCTATATGCAGCCCTAAGACCAACTATGATTTTTAAGACTTTTTCAACCAAACCTTTTCTTTTAAGTTTTTCTTCAGCATTCTGAATTCTTTTCTCAACAGAGTCAACATAAGACTTTTTTTCTTCAATAAGCTTTTTCTGATGTTTTATTGTGTTTAAAAGCTCATTGTATTTTAAGAGCTGTTCTTCTCTTATTTTTCTTGCATTTTCAACATCTTCAACTTTAAACTCCAAAATTTTTGTTGAAACCTCATCTAGCCTAGTTTTTAACTCATGTTCAAGTTTTTCTTTTTCAGCCAGCTCTTCCATAAGCCTATCTATCTCTTTTCTTTTTGTTTGAGTAGATTTTTCAATTTCAGCTATCTGAGTTTCTAAAAGCTCAATTTTTGTTTTAGCCTCAAGGATAAGCTTATGCTCAAATTCTAAGTTTTCAAGCTTAGCTTCTAACATGGATATTTTCTGCTGGTTTTCCAGATTTTCCTTGTTTAGTTGACTTCTTAACTCCTCTCTAAATGATGGATTTATTTCTCTTCGACATGTTGGACAAACATTTTCAGTTTCAAGAACAAGCAAAGATTCTTCAGCTTTCTTTATTTCAGCTCTAAGACCTGCAACCTCATCTCTTAACCTACCTGTCTCTAACTCTAAATCCTCAACAGTTCTAGATAATTCTTCTAAGCTTGTTTTTGAGAGTTGACTTAAAATTCTGGTTTTCTCAGATTTAAGCTGCTCCAGGTTTTTCTCGTAATCTTTAACCTCTAATTTTTTGTTGTTTATCTGAGTTTTAAGACTGTTAATATAGGCTTGAGTTTCACTTAGCTTATTGGCTAGCTGAGATTTCTCCTCTTTTAGCTTTTCCACTTCCCTTTCTAAGGCTTCAAGGCTTTGAAGAGTTTCTTCAGCTTCTTTAAGCCTCTTCTTAACCTCAGAAAGGTCTATTTCTAAAGTTTCAACCTCAACTTGAAGTTTTATAAGGTCGGACATTAAATCTTCATACTGTCTTCTTAGGTTTTCAAGTTCAATGATGTCAGGGTCTTTCTCTAGGGTTGTTTTTATTGCTTCATAGTGGCGTTGGTAGGGTAATAGATGTTCCCATGCCTTCTTAAAAGCTGAAAAACCAAAAAGCTCATCAAGAATTTCCTGTCT
Source organism: uncultured Candidatus Bathyarchaeia archaeon (assembly GCA_964484995.1). GTDB lineage: Archaea > Thermoproteota > Bathyarchaeia > Hecatellales > Hecatellaceae > EX4484-218. The sequence goes on from CAZAHF010000021.1 coordinate 8,154, forward strand.
TTCACGAGGAGTCATGTTTAAAATTTCTTTAAGTTTTTCCTGTTGAACCCAAATAAATTCTTCAAACATTTTTTTATCTATGCCTATAATAGATTTAAGCTGCTCTTGAACTGCTACAACCCTTCCCCAAGCTAAAACCTTCCCGTTTTCTGTTAAACGTAGCTCTGATGGGTCTTGAGCTATTCTTCCACCTCTCTCTCTTTTAAGAACCCTTATTAGCTGATAGTTTTTACCTGCATGTTCAAATTCAAGTATAACACGACCCATGTTTTTGTCTTCTCTTAAGAGATACTCGTATGATCTATGGAGAGGTTCACCAAAAAGAGCAAAATGGAGAGCAAGCAAAATTGATGTTTTTCCTGCTCCTACACCACCAACAACACAGTTAAACCCCTCATCAAACTCAACTGTAGAGTTTATATGAGACCTAATATTTTGAAGAATCAGCTTTTTTATTATCATTTTTTAACAGCTTCCTCCAAAATAGACTTTACTTTTTCTTCATCTCCTTCAAGTAATGGATCAAGAATATCTATGGCAACCTTAGCCATTTTTAAACAAAAATCTTCAGGGTATTTTTGTTCTCTAAACATTTTTAGAAGATACTCGTAGGCAACCGTTTTTAGTTCCTTGGTTTCCTTAATTTTTGGTGGAAGCTTTAACTGTTCAGCTTCAACCATCTGGTTTAAAATAACAGTATGTAAAGCTTTTTTTGCTGAACCTCTAATCCTTGGTATATCTATCTGACTTTTTTTGGAGCCTGGAGGAAGCTCACCTTTTAATAGGAGAACAAGAATTGCATCTTCAACATCCATTTTTGATATTTGGTTTATTGCCTCCAAGGTAATTTGGTCGGGAAGTTTGCCAGAGAAATCTTTTTCCTCAACAACAAATCTTCTTGTATTTTCAATCTCTATCCTTTCAATTTTAGGTGGAGAATCTAAGGATTCAACTTCAACATAATAGAAGCCTTTAGAGATTTTTGCTTCAGTGTAGGTTGTGGTTTCAAGACATCCAGGGTAAACTAATATTCCGGTCTTAAATTTTTGGATAGTAGGTTCATGAACATGTCCTCCAGCATAATAGTTAAAGCCTTCTGGTAGATACTCCATTCTTATGTCTGGTTTTAGGTAGGGTGGAACATATTTAGGGTTGTCTAGGGCTCCATGAAAAACAAAAATGTTAAAAAGGTTTGGTTTTGGTTTTGGAGGCTTCTCTCTTATATGTCTTAAAATTTTTTCGTCAGCCTCTCTTAGGCTTCTAGAGCTTTGAACACCATAAATATAATAGTTTTCATCCACCCAGCAGCTACCCTCTAGTCTTGGCAGATAGTTTATTAAGCCTGCATTATGGAGAGGGACAAGAATAGTTCCAGTCATGATGTTTGGTTCAAGATCATGAGAACCGTCAACAGCAAAAACTTTTATTCCTGCCTCCTTAAGTTTTCTAAGTTCACGGATAGCTGTAGCTAAAGTTTGGTTTGAAGGTCTTGGACTATCAAAAATATCTCCTGCAAGAAGGACAAAGGATGGTTTAAGCTTAAGGGTTTTTTCCACAGCTTCAACAAAAACTCTTGTAAAATCTTCTCTTCTTTCAGTTAAATTATACTGCATATACCCTAGGTGGATATCCGCAAGATGTACAAAACTAAAAGGCTTCATTTTTAGCCCCCAAAAAAGTTAGTTAAAGAATTTTCTTGTTTCCCCCATTGTTTTAACAGGTAACTCTTTAACCTTTATAATTAAAGGAATTTCTTTTGTAGCTTGACCTATAGCTAAACAATGGTAGGGTTCAAGTGAATATGCAATAGATTTCATGGTTTCACTATCAATTTTTGAAACTTTTGTAATGGTGTTTAGGTCGTTTTCATTTTTAAAGTTAAAAAGAAAAATTGTGTCAACCTGCCTATAAATATCTTCATGAATTGAGTCAGGCTGATTTGTTATAAAGATCGTGAATAACCCTAAATGTCTCATTCTTGTGATTATGTCTTCCCAATAGGTTTCTCTTAGGTATAAGTGTGCCTCCTCCGCAAAAAGAAATATTGCTTTAACAATCCATTTTCCTAAAAGTTCAACAAGTTTTCCAAGCATAAACTCAACAACAATTTTTCTTTCAAGATTTGGAAGACCACTAAGGTTTAAAACAATAATTCCACCACTAGAAATTCTTTTTAGAACATCCTCAACTTTTACAAGTTCAGACTTGTTTTCCGTGAAAAACCCTGAACGTTCTAACGTGTAAAGTCTTGACAGTAAAGCCTCTTTAATATGTTCATGTAAATTAGAAAGTTTTATTCTTTCCATAATTTTTCTGATTGTTGGTAGGTCTGTTTTTGCTGTTTCACTCCAAACCCTAAAAAATTCTCTAAGAGAAGTTTCAGGTAAACCAAGAATATGAGCCAAAATATTTGCTAAAATATGTTTTCCAGCATAATCTAAGGTAATTTTAAAGTTTTTTGCAGGCTCTAAAACAACAATTTTTTCGTAGTACCTATTTTTTTCCCCGTTTCTATTTAAACCTAGATTTATATATTCACCGTTAACATCAAAAACAACACATGGAGCACCATACTCAACCAAGCCAAGCATTAAAAGTTTTGAAAGATGAGATTTTCCAGTTCCCTTTCTACCAGTAATTATTGATAACCCACCATCTAAACTATCAACATCTATAGCTAATTCTAAGCCTCTTCCTATTTCACCAATTTTTACTGGTCTTTTCTTCCCTAAGCTTAACAGTTCAATCAGTCTTTCAGCATCAAGCCTATAAACTCTTGAATGGGTTCTTGAAGGTAACCATGAAATATTCATATTTAATTTTCCTTCCTCAATTGAACATCTAATCTTTCCTAGAAGAATTCTAACATCTCGTAATAAGGTTGCTTGACTCTCAAGGTTTAACGGGTCAAAATCGTCACCAAAAACTATTTTTTCTGTTAATTCATCTCTAAGCAGGTCTTCCATCAAACCTGGAAAATTTGCAAACTGAATATCAACAACCTGAACAAGAAGACTCCGCTTATTCCTAAAATCTTCAATTAGAAGGTAGTCTCCCTTTCTAACATCCTCATCAGGGAAGCAAAGAATTTGAATTGTTCCGTTTTCCTTCTTAAAAAGCTTCATAGGTTCACCATCTTCCAAAAGGCCCAAAGAGCATTCTTCTCTGGTTTTGTGGTTTTAGAATTTTAATTCCAAGTTTTTCTGTTAGGAAACGTTGAACCGCAATAACCTCAACATTTGTTAAAACAGATAAAGAATGAGCAATTCTTAGGGTTTCAGGATAACCGTGGTGGAAAGACTCATTACCCATAAGTCTTTGAATTGTTTGAATAGTCTCATCAAAAGACAGTTTCTGGTCAACATCTAACCTAAACAAAAAGTTTTCTTTTGAAAGTTTTGCTAGAAAAATCCATCCTAAACAGGTTGATTTAAAGTCTTCAGGCAGAAAATCGTTAAGACAAAGAATACATGGGGAATTTTTTTCTGTTAAAATTGTGGCTAAAGACATGTTTTCAGTATAGAGTCTGCTTTTTTTAGCAAACGCTAAAACCTTGTTATTGTTTTTTCTGGCTAGATTTAGTGTTTCACTGTTTATTGTTTGAGTTGATAGGCATCCATCTAATAGAACTATAGAGTTCTTAATGTTTTTGATAACATGGTTTTGGAACATTTTTTCTGCAAAAACCTGAATTCTTCCAAGGTTATGGTTTGGGTTTCCATTGTTAAACTCTAAACCAAAAAATGTTTTTGTTTGACTTTCTGTTAGATGGAAAAGGAAAGGCCCGTATCTTGTGTAGTGGTATGCATATTCATCCTTCCATACAACAGTCCCTCTAAAAGCACAAACAACACCATTTTTTGTGTTTCCAATTTTTCTTAGGGAAACATCAACCCCAACAACAGAAACATATTCATGTAAAGGATGAATCTCAAAAATTTTTTTGTTAAGATTTTTAATAGTTAAACCTTTTAGACTAAGTCTTTTACTTGACTCCTCTAATTCAACAGATTCTTCAGATGAAATTAAACCTTCAATTTCAAGTTTTTCTCCTTTAAGCCCATGGATGGATTCAAGACTAAGATTTACAAGGTTTTCAGGAAAACCTTCCATCCATGGGTTTAACATTTTTTAGCCTCCAAAAATTTTTTAAGTTGTTTGTGGAGCTGCAATTGTGTAAACATATCCAGCCTCAGTTTTCCATCTTCTAACCTTCTGTTTTTTTGTTAGTCTTGTAAGGGTAAACCCAATAACCTTACCCGAATAATGTAAAGCATTAACCTCTAAAGCAGCCTTAATCTCTGAGAGGCTTCTAGGCTTTTTTCTTCCCCAAGGAGTTGAAAGCAAAGCCAAAATAGCTTCAGCACAACTTTTAGCCTGAATAGACGGATAAGACTCTTCAGGTTGAGGTTCAAGCTGAGGTTTCTCAACAGTAGAAAACTCGATAGGCTGAGGGGTTTCAACCTTAACCTTTGAAATACTTTCAACAATTTTTGGCAGGTCTTCCTCCAGCATTCTTAGAATGTTTTCACGTGAACCTTCAAACTGAATTTCGTTTCCACCAATTTTTAACCTTAAAACAATTTTGCTTTCATCCAAACTTAAACCACCCCGCAAACCTGTCTAATCTTTGGAAGAATCACTTCTGAGAACTGTTTAAGCCCATAGGTTGTAATCTTATATTCCGCTCGACCAACTCTTTCAACCAAGCCTTCATCAACCATTTCACTTAGTCTACCAGCTATAGCTCCCATCCTACCGCCAATAACACTTAGAAGCTCAGCTGCTGAAAGAGAAGCTCTTTCAATAACCCCCAACTGGTTGCCAACATAGGTTTTAACAAGGTGAAGAGCAATTTGGTCACGAATACTTAAATTAGAAACTTTTTCTCTTGGAATTGTGACAACAGCACCCTCTGGAGAAAAACCAATTATCCCCTCAAGTTTTTTAAGTAGTTCTTCAAGGTCAACTGTTATTGTTAAATTTTTTACAAGTTCGTAGGCGGGGTAATGTTTAGCTAGAAAATCAAGCAAAACCTTGATTACCTCTTCTGGTGAACCTTCAAAATCTATTTTTGTCTCATCATATTCTAGGTGGATTTTTATGTTACCCAAGAAGCTATCCTCCTGTAGAAGCTAATCTTGACAAAAAGTTTTCAACCCATGTTTTGCCTGTTACTGTTAGCCTGTAAGCACCTGCATCCTTCAAAATTAGTCCTTCATTTTTAAGTTCACTTAGACGTGCTCCAAAACCTGCTGAAAGTCTTCCTGATAATGCAAAAAGTCTTGCTATCTCTTTTGGTTGAAGCGGATTTGGGTCGTTTGCATAGAGAATAAGCCCAATAGCCTCTTTGTCACTTAACCTTTCCCTTGGAACAATTATTACTGGTCCTTCGCTTGTGTATTCAATAACACCTTTTAACATGTCTTTTTTTGCTTGAGGAGTTTCGGATTTAAGGATTAAATCGTCTATGACACTCATCCATTCTGGTAGAGATTTTAGGTTTTCAACTATTTCATCAAAGCTTTCTCCTTCAACTACTATGTCGCCGTAAGGTCTCTTAATTGATAGTTTAACCTTCAAGCTTCCTCTAAATTTTACTTTAGAAGAAATATGGATATAAATGTTTCTTTTTTTTACGTTTTTTTACTTTACGTTCACATACGTTATGTTAAGTTAAGTTTTGAGAGATTTTTTAAGAATTTCAACAACAGTTTTTGCATCTGCTCTTCCTCTAACCTCACCCATAATGATTTTCATTAGGTGGTTGAAGGCTTTATCCGGATTTTGTTTTATATAGTCTAGGTTTTCTTCAATCTTCCTTTTAACTATTGCTTCAATTTCTTGGTATGTTAAAGTTTGAAGGCCAAGTTTTTCTAGAGCTTCTGAAGCTTTACCGCCTGTTTTAGCTATCCATTCTACCAGGTTTGGGAAAGATTCTTTTGCTGTTTTTCCTTCACCAATAAGCCTAAAAACATCTAAAATATCCTCATCAGAAAGGTTTTCGATAGGAACACCTTTTCTTTCAAGACTTTTTATTGTTTCTGTTAGAGCAGATGCAACAAAACTTGCTGAAACACCTGTCTCAACAACAATTTTTTCAAAAAGGTTTAGATAATCCGAGTCTAAAAGCTGTTCAGCAAGCTTTCTGTTAATTTTAAATTCACCCATTAAACTTTTAATTTGCTCTTCTATTGGTGGAGGAAGAGTTTTTTTAGCTTCTTCAAGCATCTTTAGAGAGACAGGTATAGGTGGAACATCGGTTTCAGGATAAAGTCTTGCTGCTCCAGGCCTAGGTCTCATATAACGTGTTGTACCATCAGGTTTTGCTGCTCTTGTCTCCTCAGGAACACCCTTTAAGGCTTCTTTAACCCTTTCAACAACAGCCTTTAAAGCATCCCTAGCCTTTTTAGGTTGATCAGCCACAATAACAGCAGCATCTAAGTCTGAAAGCCCCAAAACAGCCCTTACTTTTTCAACTTCAGCTTGAGTTATCCCGTAGGCTGGAAGCTCATCTGTATGAAAGATTCCGCCAACCCCACCATAAAATATGGCATGATCTGAAAGTTCTGTTCCAAACCTTAGTTTTGGTTCAAGCTCAACTTTTAGTAGACCAGCTGTTTTTGGAAGTTTAACAGCTAAAACTACTCCCCCTTTTTCTAAGGCTCTTCTAATAATTCCACTTTTAGTTTCTTTAAAAACATCTGTTAAATCAAAAAACTCTTCTTTTAGCTCCTCATCAGATAAGCCACGTTTTTTAAGCTCATTTTTAATTTCTAAAAGTTTAAGTTGTCTTTGAACCTCATACTCAACAACCTTTGAGATTAGGTTTAACTCTTGAACACCCTTAACCTCTGTTAAGGCTCCACCACGAATTGAAATGTTTAAGTCTTGTCTAATAGACCCTAAACCACGTTTAACCTTTCCTGTGCTTCTTAAAATTTTTCCAATAGCTAAAGCTACCTTTTCAGCTTCTTCTGGTGTTGAAATTACAGGGGCTGTTGCAACCTCAATAAGAGGTATTCCCAGCCTATCAAGCCTATAAACAGTTTTTTTCTCATCTTCACCCATCTTTCTAGCAGCATCTTCCTCAAGACATATGGTTTGAATAGGAATCTTTTTTCCTTCAACCTCTAAAAATCCCCCTAAAGCAACAACACATGTACGTTGAAAACCACATGTGTTTGAGCCGTCAATCACAATTTTCCGCATTACATGAATCTCATCAACAGGTTTTGAGTTTAAAAGTAGTGCAACCTGTAAAGCTATTTGAACAGCCTCAAGATTTAGGTTATGCGGCGGCTCCTCATCACTTTCAACAAGACATGAAGTTTCCCTATCAGCCTCATAAACTATAATTTTTCCTTTTTGAAACTCAAAAAGAGCTGCTGTGTCAAATTGTCCCAGCTCAGATTGGGTTGGACGTAAACGTCTAACAAAAACTATTTCAGGTTGGCTTTGAGAAAGCTTTGTTGGACAATTACAAAAAAGCTTATGTTTTGTGTCTAGCTGCCTATGAATTTCAAGTCCAACCTTTAAACCTATCCTCTTATAGTCAACCATAGGAAAACCCAAGCCCTAATATCTGCTTAAAAGATGGTATCCTCT
>CAZAHF010000022.1:0-3429 GCA_964484995.1 uncultured Candidatus Bathyarchaeia archaeon
GGCTGATTTTTCATTCCGCAACGTGGACAATTCTGAATTTTAAGTATGCTGTCAGTTACGGTTGGTGGTTTTAATCCGTGAATTTCCAAGATTGCGTCCTCTAAATCTCTTCCGCTAAAGTGTACGTAACGCTTCGGCATTCTAGAACCTTGGACCCAACCAGCTAGAAGACTCAATCTTTGCTCGGTCAGTACCTTTGCTAAGCTTGTTAGTGTTGTGTGGCGGAGTAGGTAAGGCCAAACCCTCTTAGAAATTCCAGCCTTCTTAGCAGCCTTCCTTAAAATTTTGCGCATGTACCAGTAGCTTACGGCTTCTCCACCCGAATTTTCGGTCAACGTAAGCCAAAGTGGTGCTTGAAGGTCGCTTCTACGCGGATGTTTCTCCAACCACTTAAGCAACGGTTTATAGGAGACTATTAGAGGTATTCGCTTTACACCTGTTTTCCCGCGAACCGTAATTATGCAGTAGTTTTCTCTAAACTCCACATTTCCAACACGCATGGTTAGGAGTTCGCCTGGTCTTAGTGCTGCTTCAATCATTACACAGATCATTGCTTTATCACGCGGATTTTGAGCTGAAGCTAAAAGCACCTTAATCTGGTCTTGGGTTAGCAGGTCGCTGGGCTGAACTGTTGAATCGTTTTTTGCGTGAATCTTTATCCATGAAACCTCGGGTGGTAGCGGAGTATCTCTGCTGCAGCTTCCACACTTAACGTATTGAATAAATTTTTTAAGAACAAGTTTTAGGTCACGCTTAGTGTTATCTGTGTAGGATTGACGGTTTATCCAAGCCACGATACGTTCAACATCCCCCCTTGAAATTCTGCTCAACTCTACCCCGCCAAAAAGCCTTAAAATTGAAAGCAGGTGGGCTGCATACTTAGCAAGTCTAGGTACAGAAAGACCGAGAGAAGCAAGATGCTCAATAAACCTAACCGCATAGCCACCACCAACCATACCAGAAAGCTTTCTTAGGCTTCTTTCCAGACGCTCATGATAATCATAAAGCCTAACAGGATCCAAGCCACTAGTTTTGGGCTCCTGAAAGCTTAAAAAGAAGTTGGAAGAGAGTTGAACCTTCGGGTTTGATGCTCCGGCCGGGATTTGAACCCGGGTCGAGGGCTCGAGAGGCCCTCATCCTTGACCGGACTAGACTACCGGAGCATTTTTAGGCTAAAGAGTATTTGGGTTTAGTGTGTTTTATAGGCTTTACGCCTATTTAGCCCTTTTTTCCCGTAGAAGGTTTCAAGAAACCATGTTGGTATTTCTTCTTCAGGGTCTAAGTATACATCCAAAAGCGTTGGTTTACTTAGATTTAAGGCTGTTTTTAGACTATCTTTTATTTCCTCAGGTTTTCTTATAAGAAAACTTTCAACCCCAAATGCCTTTGCAATTTCAGCAAAACATGGGTTTTGAAGCTTTGAAGCTATAAACCTTCTATTATAGATGTGTTTTTGATAGCTACGAATTGCTCCAAACCAACCATTATTCATCACAACTATGATTACTGGAATTTTATACTCAACAATAGTTGTAAGTTCAGCGCAAGAAATCATAAAACCTCCTTCACCACAAATACAAACAACAGGGTTCTCTGGATTTCCGATTTTTGCACCAATTCCTGCTGGAAAACTAAAACCCATAGTCCAGTTTCCTACTGGAGTAAGAAGTTTTCTTGGTTTTGATGGTTTTATAAAAATGTTTGTCCACCATGTGTTATATCCAGAATCACAAGTAACTATCGTTTCTGATGTTACTATATCCGCTATTTCTTTCATAAGCCTTTGCGGTTTTATAGGTGATTTGTTTGAGTTAATTTCAGTTTCATATTCTAAGACTCTTTCACTTTTAAATTTTAGAACTTCCCTCAACCATTCTTCTCTTCTTAAAAGGTTTTTTCTTGGCAGGGATTTAACTTTCTCAACTAAGCTTTTTAAGAATGCTTTTATGTCCCCAATTAACCCAAGTTTAACCGAGTAGTTTTTTCCAATTTCTTCAGGATCTATATCTACCTGAACTAGATTAGGAATTTTAAGTCTAAATGTTGCGGTTGTGGTTTCAGAAAACTTACAACCTAAAGCTAAAACTAGGTCTGCTTGTTGAATTAAATAAAAAGAATATTTATCTGGTAAAGTTCCAAGAAAAAGTTTCGAGTTTTCAGGAATAGCTCCTCTACTCATGTAGGTTAAGACGACGGGTATTTGAAGAGTTTCTGAAAGTTCAGCAAGCTCATTTGTCGCATTAGCAGAGACAACACCACCACCAGCTAAGATAACGGGTCTATTAGACTTAAGCAGTAACGATAAAACTTTTTCTACATCTCTTTCTTTAACAGAAATTTTCCCAGTATAGACATCCAATCTTTCTTTATTTTTAAGTTTAGTTTCGCCTATTAAAATATCAAAAGGAAGCTCAACATATACAGGTCTAGGTCTTCCTAAAAGAGCGATTTGAAATGCTTTATGGATGACATCAAAAACTTCTTGAGAATTTTTTAAAATTTTTTGCCATTTTGTTATAGGCTGAAAAACCTGAAGTTGATTCATCTCATGAATAGCTCCTTTTCCTCTTAATTTTATTGGTGGTCCTCCAGCCAAAACTACCATCGGAGTTGAACTTAGATATGCTTCAGTAACAGCTGTAACCGCATTTAGTACACCAGGCCCTGATGCAAGTAAACAAACTCCAATCTTCCCTGTTGAACGTGCATATCCATCAGCCATATATCCTGCAGCCTGTTCATGTCTAACAAGAATATGTTGAATCTCTTCTTCATCATATAGAGCATCATAAACAGGTAAAATATGGGCTCCAGGTAACCCAAAAATCGTTTTTACCTCTTCCTGCTTTAATGCTTGAACAACTGCTTTTCCAGTTTTCAAAAAACTAACCCCACAATAATTTCTAGTAAACAGAACACACGTAACCTTTCTCTTAGAAGGTTAAACACTATGGTTTTAGGTTAATTCTGAGGCTAGGTTAAAAGGTTGTCCATGTTTTAAAACTTTCTCTGGAATTTTATTTTTCCATTTTCTGAGGAAAGTTTGGTCTTCTTCTTTTTCTCTTAGTTCCGGGGGGAGACAGTGCGGGATTTCTTCTATTATTGGATACCACATCTTACAGTTTTGGTTTGGACATACAAGTAAACCTTCAACAATCTCATCTTCCTTCTCCTCAAAAACATAAAGTTCTAAGGGGTAAGACTTGCACATTGCGCATGCAAGAAAATCCAATAGTTTTCTTTTCATTGTTCGTTCCCAAAGACTAAATTTAAGAAAACTTTCATAAGAGTTTTTCCTATAGCCTTTACAGTAAGGGTTATTTTATCTAAGGTTTGGTGAGAAATTGTGTTTAACAGTAGGTTTACCAAGTTTTTAAATAAAAACCTACATGTTCTTGGTTTAGAAAATGTTACTGTTAAAGATACTGA
>CAZAHF010000022.1:3529-15760 GCA_964484995.1 uncultured Candidatus Bathyarchaeia archaeon
TAAATAAAAACCTACATGTTCTTGGTTTAGAAAATGTTACTGTTAAAGATACTGACTTTTTGTTTAAAACACTTAAACAAAGTTTTAGTGATGTTAATTTTCAAATTTTTGATGCTGAAAAAATTGCTGGTAAAGCTCATATTGAATTTGCTGTTTTAAATGCTCTTAAAGCTTTTAAGACAGGAAAAAACATTTCCAAAAGCTTACCTGTTGAAGTTATGCTTTATGTTTCTAGTCAAAGACAGATTGGAAAAGCTTTAAAAATGGTTGGTATAAGCCCTGAAACAAAGAATCTTGTTTTAGTTGTTTTTGGAGTTTCTAGCGAAGTTGCTTTTAAAGTTTTAGATGAAGTTCATAGATTGGTTGGTGGAAAAATAAACAGTGAAGTGGTAGAGGTTAACCGTGAAAAAATTGAAACAATTAAGAAAACCTTTGAGATTTCAGATTTGGAGATAGAAACTCAAATGTTTGGTAATATTACCTTGGAAGAAGCTATAAAAAAACTTGTTATTGAAAGAATTGCTTTACTTGCAACTCAACAATAAAAGAAAAGATGATCTGTCCTCTTTTTTAAGGAAAAGCTTTAACTTTAAAAACTCTATAAATAAAACTTCGAGAAAAAATGAGTAAGGTTCTTGTAGTCTATCATAGTGAAACTGGGAATACAAAAAAGATGGCTGAGGCTGTTGCTGAGGGTGTAAGAGAAGTTGATGGTGTTACTGTTGAAATTAAAAGTGTTGAGAATGCTTCTGAAAAAGATCTTGTTGAAGCAGATGGAATAATTTTGGGTGCCCCAACTTACTTTGGTCAGATGTCAGCTAAGATGAAAGAATTTATTGATAAGTCTATAAGTGTGTGGCAGAGGCTTGAAGGCAAGGTTGGAGCAGCATTCACAACTTCTCTTTGGGAAGTTGGAGGAAACGAAACAGCCTTACTATCAATGGTTTATGCTATGTTATGTCATGGTATGGTGATTGTGGGTCAGATAGATAGGTTTGGATGTTACGGTGCATGTGGATTTAGCAGCCCCTCAAAAGAACAGTTAGCTGCAGCTAGAAAACTTGGTAGAAAAGTTGCTGAAACGGTAAAAAAACTTAAAGGTTAAAGATTTTCCTAAAACATACCCTTGTGTTAATAGAGGCTAGATGGAGAAGCCGAACGCATCCATAAATCTTTGGATTCGTTTAAATTGTTCAAGAAAACCATAAGCTTTTTCTGTTAGCTCATACCACACAACCTTTCCTTCCTCATCCCTATATTCAACTATAAAACCTTTCTCTTTTAGTTGAGCTATATATTTTTGGAGGCGGTCATAGGAAAGGTTTGCACCATAAAGGATTTTTGTCGGTCTTGCACGTCCCCCCTCCCTCCAAATAACCTTCAATATGTCATAGTAAATCTTAATTTGTGATCTGTACCTTGAAGGTTTAACCGTCATTCTTTTTTATTCACCCTAATTAGCATAGTTAGGAGACTTAGGAAGCCAGCAAGCTGAAATGTGTGTGCTAGAATATAGCTTAAAGCCCAAATGGAGGTTAGAAAGAAGAAGATGTGGCTTATAAGCATAAGGATAAACCCTAAAAACACTAGCATAGAATTTGTTTCTTTTCTTATGCTGTAGTTGGTTAAGGCCTGAATTGTAATATAGCCAAGCAAAAATATTAGAATCATTTCGGCTATTGGATTGTAGGCCTTAAATATTAAAGGTGCAAAAACAAAGCCTCCAACACTTAAAAACGATTGTTTTATATAAACATAGACAAGAAGACTAAAAGCTACTATTTCAGCTATTGAAAGTATCCAGTTTCCAACCATAAGAATAAGCCTAATTGCTGATGGATGTTTTAAGACTATGGATGTATACGCATAAACAGCCGTTAATCCGTCGGTTAAAAGCCCAACACCTAAAATTGAGAAGCTTAGGTTAAGATAGAGAAGAAGCCTTTCAGAAGTTATCTTAAAGGCTTTTCCAGCATAATAGCCTATTGATAAAGCTATAAATGCGCTGATAAAAACCATTATAGCATCAAAACCAAAAAACAATCTTAAAGCCAACTTTTCCACACAAACTTATAGTTATCGTTAAGCTAGTCTTCTATATCTCTTAAACTCTAACATTATAAGATTTTCTGAACGATTCGTCTAAACTAGTCTCCCTATAAAAGACTTTTTTCTCTAAAACCAAAACACTATTTTTTCTCTTTAACAACTGATAAAACATCATTTTCTTTTACCACAGAGACTCCTGTTAGGTTACCCAAAATTTCTATTAGAAGAATTTTATCTGGATTTTTAAGGTCAACCTTTCTATCAATTTCTTCAGCAGCAGCTTTAACAACCTCCATCCTATCAATTTCACTATGCCTTTTTTCAACTGAAACTCTAAACTTCTCATCTAAACCAATTTGAGCTGAAAGCTCTTTTGAAACTTTTTTAATTTCATCTAGGTCTGTTTTAACAACTTTTTGGATTGGAATAATCTTTAGAGTGTACCGGAATTCTTCAGGTCTTTCAGCTAAAAGTTTTCTAAGTTTCTCTACAGCCTCAAAAGGACTTAGACTAGTCTTAGCAACAATTAAACCTCTGACGGGTGTTGTATCAACAGAGGCTTCGGAATCTCCGATTTCTCTGAGTAAATACCAAGCTTCTGAACATGCATCTTTTTCTTCTCCTCTTCTAGTTGAAATTAAAAGATTAAACTCTCTAAGCATTCCTTAATCCTCCTAACAAACCTTCTTTTTAAGAAGACTTGAAATTTCTTCTTTGGTTATAGGGCCTTCTCTCAGAATTTTTGGTGTTTCTGTTGAAAGATCAAGAACAGTTGAACCTAAACCTATCACTGTTTCTCCTCCATCAATTATTAGGTCTATTTTATCACCTATTTGCTTTATAGCCTCATCTACTGTTGTTGGAGGTTTTTTGCCGGTTAAATTTGCACTTGTCCCTATAAGAGAACCACCACAAAGCCTGATAAGTTTAAGAGCAACTGGATGTTTTGGAATTCTAAGCCCTATAAGTGATGGGTCTCCACCTAGAAAACTTGGAGCATTTTCCCTACGTTTTAAAACTATTGTAAGCGGACCGGGCCAATATTTCTTTACAATTTTTAAGGCTTCAGATGTAAAATAGGCGAGATCTAATGCTTTTTTCATGCTTGAGATAAGAACAGGTAAAGGTTTGTTTTTTCTACCTTTTACCTCAAAAACTTTTTTGACGGCTTGAAGATTATAGGGGTCGCATCCAAGCCCATAAACAGTATCGGTTGGGTAAATAATTAGCCCTCCTTTTTTAACAAGTTTTGCTGCTTTCTTAAGTTGAGTATCCTTAGTGTTAACGATTAAAACCATATTCTTTTCAAGGGAGAAGTTTTCTTAATCCACTTAAAAAGGTATTTGTTGGGTAACCGTTAGGTTTAAATTTTAGCTTTCCCTTCCAAACTTTAGCAAGCCAGAGAAGATAAAATTTAAGTAGGAGAAACAGTCTTCAAAAAAACAAGCTAAACGTGGAGGAAAAACTTATGCCAGCAGATTTATTGAAAGCTGAAGAAGAGTTTGACGAGGAGGACTGGACTGAGGAAGAGGATTGGACTGAAGAGGAAGAGGAATGGGGCGAGGAAGAAGAGTGGGCTGAAGAAGAGGAAGAATGGTAAAACCTCCCCCATTTTTCTTCTAACCATGGCAACCCAATAACTTTATGGTGAATTTTTTGGTTAGAGTAGCTGTTATTGATGAGGATAAATGTAAACCTAAAGAATGTGAAAGGCTTTGTTACCGTTTTTGTCCTATGGTTAGAACAAAAGTTTATGCTATAAGGTTTGAGGAGGGAAAAGAAAAACCTACGATTGTTGAGCCGCTTTGTACTGGTTGTGGAATTTGTGTAAAAAAATGTCCTTTTGAAGCTATAACAATAGTAAATCTGCCAGAGGAGCTTGAGGAAGAGTGTAGCCATAGATATGGTGAGAATGCGTTTAAGCTTTATAGGCTTCCAATACCTCTTCCATCAAAGGTTACAGGTTTAATTGGGAAAAACGGTACAGGTAAAACAACAGCTTTAAGAATTCTTGCTGGTGAGATTAAGCCAAACCTTGGAAGATTTGATTCTGAGTTAGGTTGGGATGAAATTATTAGACATTTTAGAGGTTCACCGCTTCAAGAATATTTTAATAGACTTAAAGATGGAAAAATTAGGGTTGTTCATAAACCTCAATATGTGGATAAAATTCCTCAGCTTGTAAAAGATAAGGTTTTGTCTGTTTTAGCTAGAGTTGACGAACGTGGAAAAATGGATTGGTTAATAGAAACTTTAGAGCTTAAAGAAGTTTTAGACAGGTCTACTCAGGTTCTTTCTGGTGGTGAATGTCAAAGACTTGCTGTTGCGGTTGCTGTTTGTAGAGAGGCTGATGTATACATTTTTGATGAGCCTTCAAGCTATCTTGATGTTAAACAAAGATTGAATGTGGCTAAGGTTATTCGTAGTTTAGCTTTAGAAGGTAAAACTGTGATTGTGGCTGAACATGATATAGCTATGCTTGACTATCTTTCAGACCAAGTGTGTATAATCTATGGTAAGCCAGGTGTATATGGTATTGTTTCCCATCCTCATGGGGTTAGAACAGGAATAAACTTTTATCTTGAAGGTTATCTTGCTGATGATAATGTTAGGTTTAGAAGTGAACCTATAAGGTTTCATGTAAAACCTCCAACTTCAACATGGTTCTCTACAGAACCACTCTTTAGTTGGAGTAGACTAAAGAAGTCTTATGGTGAATTTGAGCTTGAGGTTGAAGAGGGAACAATAAATAAAGGTGAGGTTATAGGTGTTCTTGGCCCAAACGGTATAGGTAAAACAACTTTTATCAGGATGCTTTCAGGCTTGGAGAAACCTGATGAAGGGGAGGTTTATCTTCCTAGCATGGAGTCTTTAAGCTATAAGCCTCAATATATTTCAATGGAATATGAAGGAACTGTTGAAGAGTTGTTAAGAAAGATTGCTGGAGAAGATTTTGAAACAGACTATTATAAGACTGAAATTCTTATTCCTCTTGGCTTAGAAAAGCTTTTGGATAGAAGAGTTGATGAGCTTAGTGGTGGAGAAACCCAAAAGGTTGCTATTGCTTCCTGTTTATCTAAAAAAAGTCAACTCTATCTTTTAGATGAGCCAAGTGCGTTTTTAGATGTTGAAGAAAGACTTGCTGTTGCAAGAATAATTAGAAGAAAGGTTGAAAGCTTAGGTGCAGCAGCAATAGTTGTTGAACATGATGTTAGCGTTCAAGACTTTATTGCAGATAAGCTTATGCCATTTACAGGAAAACCTGGAAAACATGGATACGCATTTAAACCCCTAAACCTAAGAGACGGAATGAACAGCTTCCTAAAAGATTTAGGTGTAACCTTCAGAAGAGACCCATCAACAGGAAGACCAAGAGTAAACAAGGAAGGGTCAAGAATGGACAGATACCAAAAAGAAATAGGAGAATACTACTATATTTCACAGTAAAAAATAGCTAAAGTAAAGAGATTTTATGAGTGGTAGTAACTGTTCCTACCTATTCCTACCAGAAAAAATTTCCCCTAAAATCTTCATTAAGCGGCAAAAATTATAGCTTAGACTGTTTTTATTTTTTATGGTGGTTTTTTGCATCTTCTTATCGTTGTAGTTTTGTTTTTTATTGTTTCTCTTGTTTTTTCTATGTTTGGTTTAGGTGGTGGATTAGTCTATGTTCCTTTACTTGTTTTGTCAAGCTATCCTGTTAAGGTTGCTAGTATAATAAGTTTGTTCGCTATAACCTTAACCTCTTTAACAGCATTTACAACATTTTTGAGAGAGGGAAAATTTGACTGGAAACTTGCAGCTGTTATAGATCCTCCAACAGATATTATGGCTTTTTTTGGAGGTTACTATGCAAATCTTCTAGATGAGAATGTTTTAAGGATTATTTTAGTGTTTGTAATTTTACTTGCAGGTTTGCTTATGGTTAAACAGCCAAAAGGTTCTAGTATGTTTAAAGGTAGGTTTACATGGAAAAGAAAGTTTAAGAATGAAACTTATGCTGTTAATGTTCCACTTGTTGGTTTAATGACGGGGTTAATAGGATTTTTTGTTGGGATGGTTGGGGTTACTGGAGGTGTTTTTAAGATTCCAATAATGGTTTTGCTTTGTGGAGTTCCAATCGACGTTGCTATAGGAACGTCTTCCGGTATGGTTTTTCTAACAGCATTTTTTGGGTTAATAGGACATTTAACAACCGCGGGAAAATTTGATTTTTTAACTGTAGTTTTTGTTGGTTTGGTTTGTCTAGCTGGCGGTTTACTTGGTGCAAAAACCTCTTTAAAGGTTGGAAGAAAAAAGTTAAGAGTGTACTATGGCTGTTTAATGTTTATTCTTGCAATATGGATAACCCTAGAAAGCTTACTTTAAACTAAGAAGACTTTTTGCGTTTTCACCAAAAATTTTTCTTTTAGCTTCAGGAGGTAAGTCTACCTGCTTAAGCCAGTTAACACAGTTTATCATTCCAGTGTTTCTGTCACAGTAACCTCCTATAACAGGATAATCTGAACCATAAAGAATTTTTTCAGCACCCACTTCTTTTACAGCTTTTTTAAGATTTTTCTCACTAAAGGTTGCTGCAATATCAACATAAAGATTTTCATGTTTTTTTACAATCCTAACCATCTCATCAAACCATATTCCTGGAAACTGTGCACTATAACTTCCCATATGAGCTGCTATTACCTTAAGGTTAGGATAATTTTCACAAACGTAGTCTAGGTAAACTGGGTTTGCATTCTTTGACAGTGTTACAAGTTCCCATGGACCCGGATCACAACCAGTATGAATAAGCATTACAAGTTTCTCTTTTTCTGCAAACTCGTAGATTTGAGTCATTTTTTCATCTTTTGGATTAAAAAACTGGATGGTTGGCAGAAGCTTTACTCCTTTAAACCCATAATCTTTAATCTCTCTAAGTTTACCCTTTACATATTCCTCACCTTTGTTTGGATTAACTGAGCCAAATCCAACAAATCTTTCAGGATACCTTTTTGTATATTCAAAAATTTTTTTGTTTGGTGTTTTAATAATCCTAAGAATGTTTTTCCCTAGTTTTCTTAAATCCTCTAAACTCATACTAAGCCAATATCTCCTAGAAAACCAGAGGCTACCATCTGTAATTGCTTCTTCAACAGCAGCTTTAAGGTCTTCTTGACTAATAAATCTGTCAAAATCTTCCTCATCACAGTCAATAGCTAAAAGAACAGCCTTATCAACACCAGCCTTATCCATCGTCTGGACGATTTCACTCGGAGGAATAAACTCAGCTAAAGTTATGTCTATCGGATGGACATGAACATCAATAACCTCAATTTTTTCAGAGTTTATTTGAAGAACCATCTCTGTGTTAGGAGGATTTATTAGTTAAGACTAATATCTTTTATTCTACATTGGTATATGGATAGGGTAGGCAAATGAATCTAGAAATTGTTTTTGAGCTTTTTGCTGGAGTTGCTATAATAGTAGCTTTTATTCTGTTAGCGTTTTTCTTTCTTCTCTTAACCAAAAAATACCTAGCTAAACAGTTTGAGGAGAAAGCAGAAATTAAAAGACATGTTGTCTCTACTGTAAGAGGCTCTGTTGCAACAATTATTGTTCTGCTTGGTTTTTTGTTAGCTGTAAGACTTTGGATTCTAAGTTTTTCAGAGATTTTTCCATGGTGGCTTAGAGAAGCATATCTAATTCTTATAATTCAACTTGTTTTTCTTGTTTTAGTGATTAGATTTATAAGTTTAATATCTAACAGTTTTCTTACTGTTCACGCTGAAAGAATAATTAAGCAAAGACCGGAGTTTGAGGGTTTTGTTAAACTTCTTAAAAGAGCTATCGACTACTCTATCTACATTATTGGAGTATGTGTTGCTATTTATCTCGTTTCCCTCTCACCAATTGTACCCATAATTGGTGGAGAAATCTTTTCCTCCGTTCTAGGTTTCCTTATAGGGTTAACCCTAACCTTTTTAGCAGTTTACCTTGTAAACTTCATCTTAACAAAATACATTCATGAACTTTCTATTAAGGAACCTAAACTAACCACCTTGTATATTTTTTTAAGAAGAATTTTAGTTGGTATAACAGGCTTTATTGGAGTTACAATAGTGGTATTCACGGTTTTTCCAACACTTGCTGGTTTAGTTACATCTCTACTGATAGCTGGAGGTTTTATATCCATAATTCTTGGTCTTGCAGCTCAGTCAAGCTTATCAAACCTGATTTCAGGAATGCTAATTGCAACCTCCCAACCGTTCAGAATTAATGATGCTGTTATGTTTAGAAACGACTACTGTATTGTTGAAGATATTAAGCTTATGCATACTGTTCTCCGTACATGGGATAATAGACGTCTCATAGTTCCAAACTCCATTTTTCAGTCTGAAGTAATAATCAATTATAGTATAGGAGACCCAACAATGTTAATCCCGATTGCAGTTCAAGTAAGCTATGAATCAGACCTTGAAAAAGCTATGAACATAATGGTTGAAGTAGCTAGAAAACATCCAGATTTTCTTCCAACACCAGGTCTCCCAAAAGCCATGGTTATGGAGTTTGCAGATTCAGGAATAACCCTTAGACTTCTATCTAGAGCTAAAGACCAGCCTACCGCTTTTATGATGGCAAGAGACCTACTTTTCCAGATTAAGAAAGAGTTTGATGCAAACGGAATAGAAATCCCCTACCCTAGAAGATTCCTAGTTTTAGATAAAAGAATTGAGGAAAAATTCTCAAAACTGATTGATGTTCTTAAAGAAAAAACTAAGGAATAGAGATGATGTTTAAGCCAGTAGATTTTCGTCTATCCACCATGCTCTTTTTTTACCCATTTTTTCTATAGCCAAAAAATATATGGCTGGTTTTCCAAGCTTTTTTTCTGAACGTTGACTTAACTTTTTTAATCTATTTAAAATAAGCCACCTATTTTCACCTGTTTGTTTTGCTATTTCACTTGTTGTTGCTCCTCTTTGCTGAATTAAAACCTCAACAATTTTTTTATCTATTTCATCCTGACAAAAACTATAAGGGTTAACTTTTTCTTTTTCATAGGTTAAAAGGTCAAATTCAGCCAGAACTTTTTTAACCTCGCTAACCTCATCCTCAAGCCTTTGAAGTCTATCTTCTATTTCCCTAAGCCTTATAAAAACAGGGATTTTTTGAAGTTTCTCCTCTAAAGCTTCCCTAATAAAAACGCTTCTACGATTCTTAGGAACTTTTAGCTCTAATTCCTCTAAAAGTTTCTTAGGTATTCTTATGGTTAATGTGGTTTGGGATGCTTGATTTTTCCCCAAAAATTCAGCCCTTACTCTACAATTTTTTGAGTAAAGCTACATTCGAACCTCTTTCAACACCTATACTTCTTGCTACAGGATTACACTTTGCCTTTAAAAGAAATAAAACATAAACTCCAAGATTTTTAAGTTCAGTTAAAGATTCATAGTTTCCCATACCTTTAGCAATCACCAAATCTGAATCTAAAAATGTTTTTTTAATTTCCTCAGATGATTCTTCCCAGATTAAGCCAACAGTATCTGAACCTATGGTTTTTAATTCGTCAACAATCTTGTCAACATTAGCCTCATAGGCATCTTCTAAGGTTGCATCATTTAAAACTGGTTTATCTTTCACGGCCACAGTTACCCTTAAACCCATAAACTTTAAACATTCAGCCAGTAAGCCATCAAAAACAATTTCTCCAGCATTATCTGTTAAAATTAAAACCTTTTTAGACTTTTTTAAGTAATCGTAGGTTTGAAGTGTATTATCCACTGTTAAACTTAAATTTTCCATTGTTTTCTCTATTTCCTCAAGCCTAAAATCATAACCTAAAACATCAAACTCCATAGCATTTGCTGCAACAGCAACAGTACAAGCTCTTCTAAAACACTCATAATAGTTTTTTGTATCCTCAAAAACTTTCTCCCTAAACTTTGGGAGAAGCTGTAAAGCAAGCTTATTAGCCAGCTTTTTAAGATCCTTATATGGGTCTTCACTTAAAATTCTTTTTATAACTCTATCTCTAAGAGTTCCAAGATAGGCTGGAGCAACCTGGGGTGAAAAATTTTTACATATAACCCTTAAAACTTCAACCATTGTTTTCATAAGTCTTTCAGGATCATCAGTTACTCTTGATGCTTCCTTATAGCCACGTTCAAAAAGACATGGAATACATTCAGCTGAAACCTTCAACCTAAACTCCAACCAAATTTTTCGCCATCTCAACCAAAACTTTACGTGGCTCTTTAGCCTTAACAACACCACTAGCTAATAAAACACCTTTTGTTCCAAGTTTTAAGGCTGCAGCAACATCTTCTCCAGCTGAAATTCCAGCACCACAAAGCACAGGGATAGATGGATTAACAAGCTTTACAGCTTCAACAGCTCCGGTTACAACCTCAGGTTTAGCTCTAGAGACAGGTATACCAGTCCCAATAAGTTCAGGTGGCTCAATAGCAATAATGTTAGGATTAAAAACAGCAAGTCTCCTACATGTTTCAGGTGTATCTGCACAAACAACAGTAATTAAACCAGCTTCTTTTACACGTTCTACGGAAGCTTTAACAGTCTCATCTGAAACTCTACGTTCAGAATGGTTTATAAGAGAACCTATAGCTCCAGTCTCTTTAACAGCTTCAACCAAAACATGGCCTGTATGACTTCCAGGTTTAACAGGGTCTATATGTTGAGAAAAAACAGGGATAGAGGTGTTTTGTGTAACCGTCTGTAGATCTGTAAACTGTGGAGCAACAGCAATTGTAACATTAAATTCTTTTGAGACCTCCTCACAAATCTTTGCTAGGTTTAAAGCTTTTTTACCTGTTGCCTCTAAATAACATTTAAAATTAACAATTATAGCTGGTAAACTAAACTTAACCATCTTTAGACTCCACAGTTTCAATGTTTTAAGTTAAACATGCTTAAATCTATCTTTTAGCTTTTCAAGCACAGCTGGTAAAGTTGTATATTCCATCTCATCTGGTCCAAGTCTATGAGGCATAAATGGTCCATGTCTACGTAGATAATCAGCCAAATCGTTTGCTATAGCTCTAGCCTTATCAAAGGCTGGATCATCAAAAAGGTCAGCAGGCCCTTCTAAAATTCCCTCATGAATCTGAAAACCCAAACCTACAACTCTTGGCGGTCCATCAAACCGTGTACATTTAGCATGTCTTAAAGGAACAGGCATTAAAGGTCCATGATGAGAACCCCTCATCCATCCAGCTACAATATGTGGATACGCAAACGGCTCAAGAACCTCACCAACAGCTGGAAGCCCATGTTGAGCTCTAATAATACATACAGGATCATCTTTCCCAACATATCTTCCAGCAATCAAAGAAAGTCTACTTGTGCTTGCTGCTGCAGCAGGCAACCCATCCTTCCTATAAATCTTACTTATTACGTATCTTCCAGGAGTCCCTATAAGAGCTAGAAGATCATACATTTCTTCTGGGCAGCCTATTTTTACCTCTTTTCCTTCTTGAACATCTAAAACATGAAATTCGAATCCTTGGTGAAGAGACGGATCTATAACAAGTCCTGCTGTGTTGAATGGATCTGCAAATATTTTGAATAGAATGTAGTTCCATGCACCTGGTTCTGTTTTATCAGCTGCAAAGATAAGTATCGGGTCTGAGGCTCTCTCCTCAAACTCCATTTCTGCTACACCTGGACCCATACCTCTAACATTACCTGAAAAAGCTTCGCTAAGCAGGTCTTGGCCTGCAGCATAAAGTTTTAAGGGTCTAGAAACCTTTTCTGTAACCTCTTTAAACGTGTTCCATGCCAACTCATGAATTTCAGGATTATTCTCGCCTTTCCTATGGGTCATTAAGAGTTGAAGGTCGTCTCCACAGTTAAAAACGTAGTAGTCAATTATCAAATTCTTCTTTTTAGCTTTTTCAAGCAGCTCCTTTGCCATCTCTATCTGTTTTGGATGAACAACATGATGTCCTGCAAGACTTCCAATATCTGCCTTAATTAGGCTTACGGTTATTTTTTCAGCCAACACACATCACCCACAAAGTTTTCTTCCATAAATGTAAACTTTACATCCAAAGAAAATAAGCTTTGTCTACAAACCAGAAACATTTTACCTCGCCAAAAAATTAAACTATTTGGGGTCCGTGGTCTAGTCTGGATAGGACGTTGGCCTCCGGAGCCAAAGGTCGCGGGTTCAAATCCCGCCGG
>CAZAHF010000023.1:0-5738 GCA_964484995.1 uncultured Candidatus Bathyarchaeia archaeon
GCTGGGCTGAACCAACACCACTATCAACAGTAACAACAGCAACAATAACAGTAGAATAAACAGTTTAGGTAAGGTGAGAATAAAAATGGAAACCCAAAAAATCCTAACACCCCTATTTTTTGTATTAATCCTTCTTACAGCAGCTTTAGCAGTCCTACCAGTCTTTGCAGCCCCAATAACAATAACACCAGCAAAAACAGAATACAAGTCAGGAGAAACCCTAAACGTTACCGGTGTAGCAACACCAAACACAGATGTTACAATCCAGCTGTTTGACTCAACAGGAAAAAGAGTAGCAATAACCCAAGTAACAGCAGACGCAGAAGGAGCATATTCAGCAGCAAACCTCTGGATATTCACAAAAGACGACCCCTCAGGAACATGGACAGTAAAAGCCTATGATGCTGCAGCAGCAGAATGGGCTGAAGCAACATTCACAGTAACAGTAGATGTAACAGCACCAACATTAACAATAACAATAGAACCAACAAAAGCAGTCTATAAAGAGGAAACAATAACAATAGTAGTATCCTCAAATGAGGAGCTTAAAACAGCACCAACAGTAACTGTAACTCAAGCAGGAGCAAGCTCTGTAACAGTAACAATGACAGAAACAGCCCCACTAAAGTGGAGTGGAACCTACACAATAGTAAAAGGATTTGATGGAACAGCAACAGTAGAAGCTACAGGTGAAGACCTAGCAGGAAACATCGGCACAGCAAAAGCAACATTCACAGTTGAAGTCGTCCCAGCATGGGAAAAATCAATAGCAGAACTTCAGAAAAAGATTTCAGCACTTGAAACAAAGATATCAAGTCTGGAAAGCAAGGTAACAACACTAGAAAGCAAGATAAAAAGTTTAGAAAGCAAGCTAACAGCAACCTCAGGTGAAATTGGCACCTTAAAGTCAAAGGTTGACAGTCTATCAGCAGAGGTAGCAACCCTATCAGGTATATCGACAATAGCATATGTAGCTATAGTCTTAGGTATAATAGGCATAGTGGTAGGAATAATAGCCATAGTAAAAAAACCAAAACCACCTACATCAAGTTAACCTAAAATCCCCTATTTTTTTAGTTTATTTTAACCTAGAACAGTAAAGTTAAAACTTTTAAACAAAAAATAACAGAGAAAGTTAACATGGAAAATGTTAAACCAGAAACAAAAACACTTACAGTTTTTATGTTTACTACCCTTATAGTTTTAATGCTTATACTTAACCCAACCTTCATGGTTTTAACCTCCTATGCCTCCCCAACAGTAAAAACAGAAAAATCTGTTTATGGGGAAGGGGAAGCCCTATCTGTTAGTGGAACCGCAACACCAAACATAGATGTTACAATCCAGCTGTTTGACCCTTTAGGAAGAAGAAAAGCAATAGCTCAAGCAGAGGTTAGCAAGGAAGGGTTATGGAGAAAAGCCGGTATCTACACCTTTACAAGAGAAGATCTTTCAGGAAGATGGATTGTAAAAGTATATGACACAGTGTTAGAAGAATGGGCTGAAACATCTTTTATGGTTGATGTTACTCCTCCAACCATAAAAGTGTTCTTAGAACCTGAAAAAAAGGTTTATGGAAACGAAACAATAACAATAGTAGTATCCTCAAACGAGAAACTTAGTAGTGTAACTATGACAGTAGTTCCAGCAAAAACAACTCCCCAAAAACTGTTTATCTCAAAAATAAATCAAACAAAATGGATTGGAATTTGTAAAATTAAACCTGAATTTGAAGGTAAAACAACAATAAAAATTCAAGCTAAAGATGAAGTTGGAAACCTAGTAAAAACAGAAAAAAGCTTTATGGTTGATGTTACTCCTCCAAAAGTGGTTATCACAGAAATTCCAGCAAAAACGGAGGATGCAACAATAACAGTGAAAGGTACGGTAAGCGAACCTGTGCCAGAAGTAGAAATTCTTGTACCAGGACTTCCACCAGTAAAAGCTAAAGTTGATAAAGAAAAACTAACATGGAAAACAGAAGTAACCTTAAAAACAACAGGGCATAATGTTGTTAAAGCCTATGTGAAAGATGAAGCTGGAAACATAGGTGAAGACCTAAAAGTTGTTTACTATGTTGGACCATTAGAAACAATAAAAACAGAAATAGAGACTCTTAAAGAATCAATAAAAAAAGATATAACAAGTGTAAAGGAATCTGTAAACATGCTTGGAACCCTACTAATCATAGCTGTAATTTTATCAATAATTGCTGCAGCGTTCTCAGTTACAGCGGTAATTACGATAGTTAGAAGAATAGTTTTAAAGTAACGTGAAACTATAAAGACAGTATTTAAATATTTAAAACCAAACATAAAAAATGTTGGTGAAAAATTTTGGTAAAAATAAGATGGTACTGGCAGATTCCAATATGGATACTTGTAATCCTAGGAATAATCATGTTTATACCTTTTAAGACAGGTGAAACAAACATGTTAGGCTATCAAAGCCTATCCAGTCTAACACCAATACCCTCAATAATCCTTTGGATAATAGCCATAATAGTCTACGGTATAGCTAAAAAAAGAACAAAGACATATAAGCTAACCTAACAAAATAATTTTTAATTTAAATTTTCTTAAGAGTAGAGAAGAATTTATGGAGAAATTTTACTCATAATCTTTTTTAGCCTAGGCAAATTGTCTATATCTATTCCTGAAAGCATCAGGATACCTGTTATCTTCTTTTCACCTGGAATCGGAAAATCTCCACCTCTAACCTCAGCATCTCTTACAACCTGCTGTAGCCAGCTTCTAGCTCTTTCAACTCCCTCTCTACTTAATTCGCTTGGAGGTCCAGCAATCAAAAATAAGGCTTTTCTAACACTTTTAATATCACATTCAGCAGTTAACCTAATAGATGCGTCAACCAAACTCATCTGACACATTGTTGCAGGGTTAAGCTGGTCTATAGAAGTTCTTTTTCTTAGAAAAGAGAAGAGTCCACGTTGAACCTTAACCTCAGACCAACCCATAACAGAAAATCCGTTTAAAGTCTTTATTATATCTGAGGCGTCAACAACCTTCACACCAACCATTCTTCCAGTAGTTTCTCCCGCTTCAAGTAAATATGGAAAAGGCTTAACAAGCTCATGGTTCATAATATTATAGCTCTCTTTTAAAGGTAAACCTTCAATCCTCCAAAGATTATTATCAAAAAGAATTAAACCATCCACAACTTTACTTAGCTCTTGGATGCTCTTGGCGGCATTAGCCTTCATAAGCTCCCCTTCATCTTCACTTGGAAGAATCCCTAAAGCATAAACAGGCTCAGAATAAACATTTTTAAGCCCCTCACAAACAACAGGAGCTCCACTTGAACCAGTTCCACCACCAAGCCCCGCTACAACAAGAAAAGCATCTATATGGTAGGTTCCCATACTACCAATTGCACGTTTAATCTTCCCAAACTCCTCCTGAATAACCTGTCTTCCTAACTCTCTATCTAATCCAACACCATGACCTTTGGTTACAGTCTGCCCAACCAAAATTCTGTTTTGCTTTGGCACAACCTTTAAACCCATTAAATCTGATTTTGCAGTGTTAATAGCTAAACATGCAGGAATAACCTCCTCTTTAACCCTTCTATAAACCATAGCCTGATGCAACATTAGATCAGCTATTCTTCCACCAGCTTGTCCTATACCTATAACTCCTACTCTCAGGTTTCCTCCCACCTACAATTAAGTTACAACCAACACTACATATTTAAAATTTTTTTGTATGTAAACAGACTCATCCTCCCATTTTTCACATATTTTTGAGTACTAGACAAACATCATAAACCAACAAAAAGGTTCGAGAAAGAGAGACTTAGGAGAAACATTAACATTTAAACCTTAAAACCAAAGAAAATAAATGTTAACAAAGGATATAACCTTAATATTTTCTGTTCACAAAAAAATATTTATGGCGAAAAAATTTGGGTAGAAAATTTTTAGCTGCACGTGAAGATTTAGTTGAAAAAATAAAAAACCTTGCAAAAAGAAAGAATCTTACCCTCTACGCCCTAATAAATGATGCTTTAGAACAAATATTAAAAGCTGAAGAAGCAGGTAAAACCTTGCCAGAAATAGTTGAAGACTATCAAACCCTAAAAATGGTTAAAGAAGCTGGTTTCATATTAACACCATCAAACTTCTTATATGGAGTTATAGAAAAAGCATTTAAAGATGATGATAAAACCCTAACAAAAATCTGGAGTGAAAACGGTGAATGGTTTGGAAAATACTGTAAAACAATATTTCCAAACGAAAATCCACAAAAACTTCTAGAAAAAGTTATTAGTACAGTTTTTTGGGATCTTTCAGATTGCACTGTTACAACTAAAGAAAACGGTGAACTCTTAGTTAGATGTGTAGGCGCAGGGTACTCAACCTCCCGCACAATTCTTTTAGCCTCTTTTATCTTAGGTTTAATGCAAGCCTACAACTACCAAAACCTAAAAAAGGAGGTTTCAAAAGGAATATTATCTCTAACATTTAAAAAGGAGGAAAAAGGTGAGTAAAGGACGGCGTCAAAAAAGTTTATTGCTGTTCGAGGCGATCTTCTTCAAAAAATAATTGAAATATCAAATAGGAAAGGTAAAACTGTTTATGGATTTGTTAATGAGATTTTTGAGCAGGCAATAAAAGCTGAAGAAATGGATTCAACTTTACCTGAAATAGTTGAATTTTACAGTTTAATTCAAACAATGAGAAAAACAGGTGTAGTCTTAATTCCTCAAACAATCTTAAACTATTCAATTAAAAAACTCTACCAAACAGAAAAAGAAAATCTTCTAAAAAACTGGTATAACTCCGGGTTATGGTACGGAAAATTTTTACAAGCAAAATTTGAGAATCCAACAGAATCCCTTAAAAAATTTTTAGCAACATGTTTCTGGGAAATAACAGAGATAGAGGTTACAAAAAGAGAAAATGATAAGCTTTCTTTAAGGGTTATTGCACCAGGTCAACCTCAAGAAAACACAGAGCTTCTCCTAAAATTTATAGATGGAATTATGGCTGCTCTAAACTATAAAATCTTAAAGGAAGAATGCTGGAAAGGTATAATAATACTGGAACTGGAAAAAAGAAAAGAGCCTTTAGAACTTGAACTTGAGGAAATTTAGATGTAAACATTTAACATATAAACAATTCTTCTCAAAGAAAACGTATAAAATACATTTTCTCCAATAAAACACCTGTCAAAAACAAGAAAAAAGTTAAAATTTTTTGTAAAAATCCTAAACTCTTTCTATGTGTTTTTAACTAAATCAAATTCTACAAGCTTAATAGATTTTTATGGTTGAAGTATCTAAGACAAGCAAACCTCTAATCTGAAAACTGAACATTTGGGAGGTTTACCTTTAGTGGCTAAAAAGATATTTAAAAACTGGGATAAAACAGAGGCTGAACCCTTATTAAAGAAGATAGAAGAAAAAATCCATAAAAGTCAGCCGATTAAAGAAAGAATTACAAACATAATATGGAAGCTTAAACTACAACAAGAAAAACTAGAAAATGTAATAGCAAAACTTCAAAACCATGATAAAGAAATTTTTGAGAAGTGTGTTGAAGCTGAGATGGTTAAAGATGATATGAGAGCTGCTATTTATGCTAATGAGTGTGTTGAGATTAGAAAAATGGCAAAAATAATAATGCTTTCCCAGCTTGCAATAGAAAAAGTAATTTTAAGGCTTGAAACAATCCAGGAGTTTGGAGATATTCTTCAAGGTTTAGCTCCAGTCTCCCATGT
>CAZAHF010000023.1:5838-15634 GCA_964484995.1 uncultured Candidatus Bathyarchaeia archaeon
CAGCTTGCAATAGAAAAAGCGATTTTAAGGCTTCAAACAATAGAGGATGTTGGAGACCTACTTGTTCAAATGGCACCCATAGTTGGAATAATAAAAGAGACAAAAGGAAAAATAAAAGGAATAATTCCTGAGGTGGCCTATGAGCTTGAAGAAATAAACAGAATGCTTGACAACACTCTAACAGAAACAGGAAAAGTACTTCCAGAAGAAACATCAACAGAAACAGTTTCATCTGAAGCAAAAAAAGTTCTTGAAGAAGCCTCGGCACTAGCTGAACAAAAAATAAATGAAAAATATCCTAAGCTTCCTCTTCCACCTGAAACAGCATCTCAAACACTTGAACAACCAATTCAAACCTCAACAGAAACCATAACAACACCTACCCCTGAAAAAATAGTGGTAAAAGAGGATCCTATCCCTTCTCTTGAACAGCTTGAAGAAAAAGTTTTAGATTATCTTAAACAACATAGGGGAGAATTAAACCTAAACAGGTGTGCTTTAACCCTCAATACGACAGTTGAAGATATTAAAAAAGTCTTAAACAAGCTGGAAAGCGAAGGAAAAATAGTTATCCAATAAATTTTTTAGGGTAAAATTTTTTGGGGGGTTAGAGTTGAGTGCTCTTCAGGAACTTGAAAAATATGCAATAAAATATGCGACAGAAGCAGTAAATCTTGATAAACAGGGAGCAAAAAGTTTAGCCGTATCAAAATACCAGAAGGCTGTTGAAGTTTTATTAAAAATATGTTCACTTTACCCAAACACCCCCAAAACAAAAATCTATATGGAACACGCAGAATCCTATCGAAGGAGGATTGAGCAGCTTAAAAACCTGCCTGAACCAGAATCTAGAACAGAAGCAAAAATAGAAGTTTCACCTATGAAAGAAAAACCAGGAGTAAAATGGAGTGATATAGCAAACCTTGAAGAAGCAAAAAAAGCTATTCAAGAATCAATAATTTTCCCGGTAAAAAGACCAGATTTATTTCCTTTAGGTTGGCCTAGAGGCATACTTCTTTTCGGTCCACCTGGATGTGGAAAAACCTTACTTGCAGCCGCTGTTGCAAACGAGATAGATGCAAACTTTTATTGTGCAGATGCCGCCTCAATAATGTCTAAATGGCTAGGTGAATCTGAAAAAAACCTTGCAAGAATATTTGAGGAGGCAAGGTTTTCCGCTGAAAATGGAAAGCCATCAATAATCTTTATAGATGAAGTTGACTCACTTGCAAAAATTCATTCTGAGGAGGTTGGTGGTGAAGCAAGAGTGAGAAACCAGTTTCTTCAGGAGATGGATAGTATAAACGATAAAAACAAGAATAGATATGTATATGTGATAGGGGCAACAAACAAACCATGGTCTCTTGATGAGCCTTTCATAAGAAGATTCCAAAAAAGAATTCTTATTCCACCTCCAAACTATCATGCAAGACTTGAAATGTTCAAAATTTATGCTAAAGACCTAAACCTTGCATCAAACGTAAATTTTGAGGAGCTTGCAAGAAAAACAGAAGGCTATAGTGGAAGCGATATAAAAGACATTTTTCAGGCTGTTCAAATAAAAGTTGTAAGAGAGTTTTTTAGCAGCCCCAAAGCAGAAGATCCAAACGCAAAACCAAGACCAATTCGAATGGAAGATTTTCTAGAAGTTTTAGAGAAAAGAAAAGCAAGCATCTCAGCTGAAATGTTAAAACAATATGTTAGATGGTTCCAAGAGTATAAGGCTCTTTAGCCTACTTGTAAAACTTAAATTTTCTTTTCTCTTCTTCTTTAGCGGAGGAGTGTTTAAATATTTTGTGGGGAAGCTAAAAGGTTACACAGTCTAAAGACGTCTAACCTAGGAGACTTCAACTATGGGTTTTAAGATAACGATGCTAGTAGAGCATGGCAGGTTTTTAGTTCTCTATACTTTGATAGGCTTTATTATAGGCTTATCCGTTATACTTTTAACCTTACTTTACAATTACCTTTGGAATATATTTTTAACTCTTAGAAGTTTTAACCCTCTACTAATAGTTGCAGTTGTAATGATGGGACTAATATTATCATATATAACAGTTCAGTTTGTAACGGTAAGAAAGGAGGTTGGCTGCGGTACAGACGAGGTTGTTGAATCCTATCATTATCATAGTGGATTTATCCCTTTAAGGGATACTTTAAGCAGAACCGTTGCTTCAGCTATGACTATAGGTTTTGGGGGGAGTGCAGGGCTTGAAGGTCCAAGTATTCTACTTGGAGGAGGTTTAGCCTCAAATATATCCCAAAAGCTAAATCTGAAACCTGAAGAAATTAGAACTATCCTGTTAGCTGGTGCTTCTGCAGGGTTGGCTGCGATTTTTAAGGCTCCTCTTACCGGAATCCTTTTTGCTCTTGAAATACCCTACCAAAGAGACATTGTTAAAGAGGCTTTTATCCCAGCATCCATAGCTTCTGTAACCTCATACCTAACATTCATACTTTTTATGGGTGGTGAAAGACTTTTCCCTTTAATATCTACCTTAGTGGCACCGTCTCCAATCGACATAATTTACTTAGCTATCTTAGGTTTACTAGCGTCTCTCGTCTCGGTTGTATTTATTAAAGTTTTTAAAGTTTTAGGTAGCCTTAAAGGCAAAACTAGGAGGAACCAACTTGTTAATGTGCTAGTTGGAGGTTTAACCGTAGGATTTATAGGACTATTTTTTCCTCAAGTTTTAGGTTTAGGATACAATGTTATTCATTCGTCTGTTATAGGGGAACTTTACACTCTACCTATTCTAATACTGTCTTTGATTTTAATTTTGAAAATTGCTGCAACATCACTAACGTTAAATTTTGGTGGTAGTGGAGGATTATTTATACCATCAATCTATGTTGGTGCTGTTTTAGGTGTTATCTACATAAACATTTTAGGAATAATGCCTAACGAGACCTTTGTTATGGCTGCTATAGCGGCTGTAATGGCAGCATCAAACAAAACCCTTTTAACAAGTGTAGCTTTTGTTGCTGAGACATGTGGACCGTCATCCATAATACCTGCTTTAATAGCTGCTTGTGTAAGCTTCTTTACTTCAGGAAGATACTCCTTCTATGAAAATCAGCTTTTAGCAAAACCTGAAGAAGAGGAGGAAGCCCTAAGTGAAGCTTACCATCTTTTAAAAGAGAAGACAATTCTTAGACCTGAAAAAGTTAGGGTTAAGGCAGCGGATATTATGACACCAAACCCTGTAGTAATTAATCAGGGGTTGAAGATTAAGGATGTGCTAAAGATTATGAAAACTCATAGATTTAGAAAATATCCTGTGGTTGACGAAAATAACAGCCTTATTGGGTATGTGACGGTGGAAGATATTCTTGCACTTTCAACTAAAAAATGGGATCTTCCAGTAAATCAAATGATGGTTCATACTCCTTTAAGAGTCATTAAAGATGAAGATTTGATAAGCATAGTAGAAAAGATGGTTGAAACAGGTGAAGACCATGCATATGTTATATCGGACTATAAGTCAAATAGGCTTATAGGAGTTATAGCCGGTGTAGATGCACTAAGAAAAATTTTAGAGGCTATAACCAGCTAAAAAAATTAAAAATTGGGATTATTTAGGTTTAGATTAAAGTCTCAAAAAACCCTTTTTTCCTTAACAGAAGAATCCTGTCACCACGCTTAAGCTTAAAATCCTTTTTAGGAAGCTCAACATCGTCATTACGAATGATTAGGATAGGGTGTAGGTTCTTATTCTCATAAATTTTGGTTTCTCCTAGAAGCTTATTTTCAGCCTTAAAATCTTCTCCAACAACCATCTGGGTAACTTCAAGGTCTTTACGTGTTAAACCTACAACCTCTATAAGACCTATACCCTTAAGTAAAGAATCAATCTGGATTGCTGTAGATTCTGCGGGGTTAACTATTAACGATAACCCAACCATCCTACAAGTTTCCATAAAAGTTGAATCTTTTATTCTTACAATAATCTTTCTAACACCATAGGTTTTCGCAAGAATAGCTGCCATAACGTTTGTATCATCTTCACCTGTTGTTGCTATAAAAGCATCAGCATCTCTAATTCCAGCATCTTCAAGCGTATGGGGGTTTGTTGCTTCCCCACATTGAACCTCAGCCTTAGGAACCTGACGAATAAGCCTCTCACAAACCTTAGGGTTTTTATCAATAATAGTAATTTTCCACCCTTCCATACTAAGTCTGGCGGCGGTAGCTGCCCCTATCCCCCCACCGCCAACAATAATCACATGCATAAAAATTTTTAAGAAAAAACCAAGAATTAAGTTTTTACCATGTAAAAAACATAGTTTAAGTTTAATATTAAACCTAAAAGGTGTTTCAAAAAGTTTGAGGAAAAAAATTTCATTAGTCTTAGATAGGTTAAAAGTTAAACTTCATGAGTTCTCAGTACGGTTAGGGTTAAGATTAACCTATTTTAAATATGTTCAAAAATGGGTTTTACTTGGTGTAATAGTTGGCATTATTGGAGGTTTAAGTGCTGCAGTATTTTACTGGCTTTTAGATTTTTCAACAAACATTTTCTTAAACAGTCTACCAGTAAACCTAGGCAACCCATATTTAATAGCCTTAATTCCCGCTTTAGGAGGACTAATAGCCGGTCCAATAATCTACCTACTTGCACCGGAAGCCGAAGGTCATGGGACAGACGCTGTAATATCAGCTTACCATGAACGTTGGGGGAGTATAAGAGCAAGAATACCAATCATAAAAACAGTAGCCTCCTCCATAACTATAGGGTCAGGTGGAAGTGCAGGTAGAGAAGGTCCTATAGCTCAAATTGGAGCTGGTTTTGGGTCTGTTCTCGCTAAAATTCTTAACCTTGAGGTTTCTGACAGAAAAATAATTGTTGTTGCAGGTGTTGCTGCTGGAATAGGAAGTATTTTTAAAGCCCCATTAGGAGCAGCTATTTTTGGGATAGAAGTCTTATACAAAAGAGATTTTGAAGTTGAAGCATTTATTCCTGCAATTATAGCTTCAGTAGTTGGATACTCCGTTTTTGCATCAATATTTGGGTGGGAAGCAAGCTTTAAAACTCCAACCTACATTTTCCAAGAGCCATTAGAACTTATTTTATTTGGAGTTTTAGGGGTAATTTGTGCTCTTACAGCTGTTTTTTATGTAAAAACCTTCTATGGTTTAAGAGACTTATTCCGAAGACTTTCTATACCTAACCTATTTAAACCTGCAATTGGAGGATTGGCTTTAGGAATTACAGCATTATTTTTCCCCCAAATTCTAGGTACAGGGTATAACGTTATCCAAGCAACTTTTTATAATCAAATACCCTTAATGTTGATGTTAACACTTGTTTTTGCAAAAATTTTTGCAACATCCTTTACTATAGGTTCTGGTGGTAGTGGAGGAGTTTTTGCACCATCCCTATATATAGGGGCTATGCTTGGAGGAGCATTAGGACAGATATTTTACATGTTTTTTCCGGAAATAGTCTACCAGCCAGCAGCTTTTGCTCTTGTTGGAATGGCTGCCTTTTTTGCTGGAGCAGCAAAAGTTCCTATAGCTTCAATAATAATGGTTTCAGAAATGACAGGTGGATATTCTTTGCTTGTTCCACTAATGCTTGCCTCAGCAATATCCTATATTCTTTCAGGTGAAATAACAATTTATGAAAGTCAAAAAGAGAGACGTGAAAGTTTTTACGTTTAAAACAATAATTTTATGGTTTGATTAAGCCATGAAAACAAGAATCTGCAACAAAAATTTCCTTGTTAAAACCTTGGTAGAGCTTGTTCAAATCCCAAGTTTAAGTGGTGAAGAAGAGAAGATAGCCGAGAAAGTCTCAAAGATTCTTGAAGATTTTGGTTACCAACCAAAAATAGATGAATATTATAATGTAATAACTGAGATAGGCTCAGGTAAAACAATCCTTCTAAACGCCCACCTAGATCATGTTCCACCAGTTGGAAATTGGACTATAGACCCCTATTCAGGAAAAATTGTTAACGGAAAAATTTATGGTGTCGGGGCTTCAGATAACAAGTCTGGAGTTGCAGCTATGCTTGAAATTGCAAGAATTCTAAGCAAAAACAAACCTTCAAAAGGAAAGGTTCTTTTCCTTTTTACAAGCCGAGAGGAAAGTGAAAAAGCTGAAGCAAGGAAAGCTTTAGTTGGAAAGGTTAAAGCTGATGTTGGAATATGTTTAGACCACAATATTGATGCTAAAAATAGAGTTGTTGACCTTATTGTGGGATGTAAAGGTATAGGTAACTTTGAAGTTGAGGTTTACGGAAAGGCTTATCATTCCTCAGAGCCTGAGAAAGGTATAAACGCAATATATAGGGCAGTTAAACTGGTAGAGGCAATCCAAAAACAGAAGTTTCCAGTTATGAAAAAACCGTTAAAAGAAAAGGCGGTAGCAAGCATAACAAAGATAAACACAGACGGCTGGGCTACAAGAATTCCAGACCTATGTAAACTAACCCTAAACTATAGGGCTTTACCAAAAGAAAAAAAGGAAAAAGCCAGTAAAAGAATCTCCAACTTTGTAAAAAGGATACTTAAAAAAGATTTTAAGGTAACTTTAACAACCTACCATGAAGGATACCTTATCAACCTAAACAATCCAATAATAAAAACAGCAAAAAAGTCGGCTAAAGAGTTAGGATTTAAACTTAGAATCTCAATAGCTAAAGGATGGGTTGATGCGGCAACATTCACAAACCAGCTAAAAATTCCAACAATATGTATGGGTCCAACAACAAAAGGTCAAGCCCACATAGAAAACGAGTATGAGGAAATTGAAAACCTAGTTAACGGGACAGAAATAGTCCTAAAAACAGTCCTAAACTATTTAAAGTCTTAAAGACTAGGTGAAACAAAAAAAATTGAAAATTACAGTTTTAGCTGGTGGAACAGGCTCAGCAAAATTTGTTCGAGGATTAGCTAAGATTGTTCCTCAGAAAAACTTGACAGTTATAGTTAATGTTGGAGACAATATTAGGCTTTACGGGCTTACAATATGTCCAGACCTAGACACTATTCTTTATATGTTTGCAGAAATCCTAGACAAGAAAAAAGGTTGGGGGATAGCGGGAGACACCTTTAACTTTCAAAAAATGCTTAAAAACTACGGTCTAACCTCATGGTTTAACCTTGGAGACAAAGACCTGGCAACCCACATTTATAGGACAAGTCTAATCAGAGATGGTTTAAACCTAACAGAAGTAACAAAAACTTTAGCCAAAAAACTAGGTGTAAAAGCAGAGATTTTACCAGCAACCAACAGCTGGATTGAAACAAAAATAGTTACAAGTAAAGGAAAAATTCATTTTCAAGAGTTTTGGGTTAAAGAAAAAGCTAAACCAAAAGTTTTAGATATCGTATATGAGGGAGTAGAAAAAGCTAAACCAAACCCAAAAGCATTAAAAGCAATAACAGATTCAAAAGCAGTTTTAATAAGTCCGGCAAACCCAATAACAAGCATAAAACCAATCCTAGCTATACCAGGGATAGTTGAAGCATTAAAAAAAACCAAAGCAAAAATTTTAGCCATATCTCCAATTATAGGTTGCGCTCCAATAAGCGGTCCTGCAGGAAAACTTATGAAGGGGCTTAGTTTAAAGGTTTCACCCTACACTATAGCAGAACTCTATAAAGACTTTTTGGACATAATAGTCATCCACCATACAGACAAAAATCTTGCCAGTAAAATTAAAAAACTTGGAATAAAATGTTTTACAACAAATATCTTAATGAAAAATACTAAAGACGAAAAAAGACTTGCAAACTTTACCTTGAAAACCCTAGGATTAAAATTTTAAACCAGTTTTCCTAAGAAACCTAAAAGAATGTTTTTTTCCACCTAATCTTAAAAACTCAACTAAATCTTCAAAACAATCAATATCTAACATAACCCTTTTAGAGACGTATATAGAAACCTTAACACCCAACCTAAAACATTCAGCTAAATGAGAAAAGAAACTGTTTTGTTCATAATGAAAAGTCTTGATAACATCTGGAGGATGTAAAAAAAGAAGGTTTGTTCCATCAAACCTAGTAGAGGGAGAAATAACAACAGAAGGCTTCTTTTTTCCCATCTTCACAACTTTATCTAAATCTTCCGGTTGAATAAGCGGTATATCTGAGGGTAAAATAAGAATAGGTGGAGAACCCGTTCTCACACAATTGTTTACCACATAAGAAACAGCTTGATTTACACCCCCCTCAAACTTTTCAAGTAGAACATCAGCCCCCAACCTTTTAGAAAACCTTAAAACATCAAGGTCTGGTGTGACAACCAAAACTCTTTCAACATCCTTAGCTAAAAAAGCCGAATCTAAAACGTCATGAAGCATCTTTAAATTAAACTCACGTCTACATCTCTCATCTAAAACATTTGAAAGTCTACTTTTAGCATTTTTAAGTCTTCTAACAGGAATAACAACCCAAGTTTTCATAGGATTTTCCCGTTTAATGGTTTAATTGTTTAAAGGTTAACAGTTGAACTTTTAAATCTTTTGAATACTGTATATAGTATTTGGCGGCTTCAAATGTCTCTAAAAGAGACAAAATATATCTGGATGAATGGCGAGTTTATCCCATGGAAGGAAGCAAAAATTCATGTTTTAACCCATACACTCCACTACGGTAGCGGAGTTTTTGAGGGTATAAGATGCTATAAAACCGTTAAAGGCCCAGCTATTTTTAGGCTGGAAGACCACATAAAAAGACTTTACCATTCTGCTGA
Source organism: uncultured Candidatus Bathyarchaeia archaeon (assembly GCA_964484995.1). Lineage (GTDB taxonomy): Archaea > Thermoproteota > Bathyarchaeia > Hecatellales > Hecatellaceae > EX4484-218. The sequence continues at coordinate 14,544 of CAZAHF010000023.1, forward strand.
AACTTGTCTAATAAAAATTCCATACAGCGAAGAGGAACTCTGTGATGTTATAGTTAAACTGATTAAGTTAAACGAGTTGGAGGAATGTTACATTAGACCTATAGTTTTTAGAGGTTATGGGGAGATGGGGTTAAACCCCCTAAAAAGCCCTGTAGAGGTTGCTGTTGCAGTATGGCCTTGGGGAGCTTATCTTGGAGAGGAAAGTCTAAGAAAAGGTGTAAGAGCAAAAATTTCGTCTTACCGTAGATTCCCATCTAACGTTTTACCTTCCAATATTAAAGCAACCGGAATGTATCTAAACTCTATTCTTGCAAAGGTTGAGGCTTTAAACCATGGGTATGATGAGGCTATAATGCTTGACTTTAGAGGATATGTTTCTGAAGGTCCTGGAGAAAACATTTTCCTAGTTAAAAATAAGACTCTTTTAACACCACCAGAACATGCAAGCATCCTTATAGGCATAACAAGAGACAGTATAATAAAAATTGCAAAAAATCTTGGATATAAAGTTGAGGAGGTTGATATAACAAAAGAAATGCTTTATGAGGCTGATGAAGCGTTTTTTACCGGCACCGCAACAGAAGTAGTTCCGATATGTGAAATTGACGGAAAAAAAGTTGGTGATGGAAAACCCGGAAAAATAACCTTAAGAATTCAGTCTGAATATTTAAAAGCTGTTAGAGGAGAAAATCCTGAGTATGAGTGTTGGTTAACCTATGTAGTATAAGACTTAAATTTAAATAAAGAGTTATGTAAATAAGAACTTCTAGATTAGGTTGAGGTATTTAACTGGTGTAATATATCTTATAGGCGTTACTTTTGTAATCCTAATAGCTTCAACTCTTAACCTAACTTTAAACCAAATAGTTTCAGTCGCAACTTTTATAGGAATAGTTCTTGGAGCAATATTTTTTTGGAGGCTTAGAGTTGCATTTGCATTTTTTGGAGTTGCTTTAATGCTTTTTACTAATGTTCTTGATGTCCCTCACCTTATAAAATATGCACATTTTGATGTAATTCTTTTTCTTCTTGGAATGATGACCATTATAGGTTTTCTTGAGGAAGAAGGGTTTTTTGAGTATCTTTTAAAC
>CAZAHF010000024.1:0-12236 GCA_964484995.1 uncultured Candidatus Bathyarchaeia archaeon
CTTTAAAACAGGGTAACCAGCTCTACCAAAAACTTCATGATAAACAAAACCTGTATGTTTCATCCTTTTCCTAAAAATATGTTTAAAACTCTAAAAAAATTTATGGAAAAGGTGATATTATCCGGCTCCAGACTTTATTTCAAGTATTTTTTGTTTTAAGACTGGAAGAACCTTAAACAAGTCATCTATAATCCCGTAATCTGCAACCCTAAATATTGGTGCTTTTGGATCCTTGTTTATCGCAATAATCACTCCTGAACCTTTTATTCCAGCCAGATGCTGGAAAGCTCCACTAACTCCAACAGCTATATAGATTTTTGGTTTAACAGTTTTACCTGAAATCCCAACCTGCCTATCTTTTGGAAGCCAACCTTTATCAACAACAGGACGGCTACATGCAAGAACCCCACCAATAGCTTTAGCAAACTCTTCAACTAAAGGTATATTTTTAGCATCCTTTACTCCACGTCCAACAGAAACAATTATGTCTGCAGCTGAAATATCAACTTCACCTTTAGCCTCCTCAACATACTCAACAAACCTTTTGTAAGCTAAATCTTCATCAGTTAGAGGTGAAGGAACACTAACAATACTTCCACCTAAAGGAGGCTCAGGTTTTTCAGGTTGAAATGCTCCTGAACGAACTGTTACCATGTAGGTTTCAGCCTCTTTAAATGAGATTTCAGCGTTAACTTTTCCACTATAAATTTGTCTAACTGCATAAAGTTTCCCATTTTTAAACTCTAAACCTATACAGTCTGTTGTTAAAGGCAGGTTTAAGGCTGCAGCTAAACTTGGAGCTAAATCCATACCTAAAGCTGTATGTCCAACCATGAAAAGCAAAGGCTTACGTTCAACTATAATCTTAGATAAAACTTTTTGGTAAGCTTCAGAATTAAACTCTTTAAGTTTTTCATCTTCAACAACTAAAACTTGCTTAGAATAATCAGATAACTCCCTACAGAATTCTTTAACTTGCCATCCTAGCAAAACAACAGTTAAATCTCCACCAATTTTTTCTGCAATCTTTCTTCCACCAGTTAACATTTCAAATGTTATATCTCTAATCTCACCTCTTCTATGCTCAGCTAAAACAAGAATCTCTTTTGTCAACCTTAAACCACCCCTTTCTCCCTTAAAATGCTTGTAAGCTTAGCTGCAATCTCAGATAAGTCTCCACTTAAAATCTCAACTTTCTTGGTTATTTCAGGAACAAATAGTTTTTCAAGTTTTGTTGGTGAACCTTCTTCTCCAACATCCTCTTTTTTTAAGCCTATCTCAGCTAAACCTAAAACTTTTATTTCTTTTTTTGCAGCTCTTCTAATTCCAGCTATAGAAACATATCTTGGCTCATTAATTCCTGTTTGAATTGTTAAAACTGCTGGAAGCTTTAACTCAACAATTTCTTCAAGCCCACCTTCAAGCTCACGGTTAACCTTAACCCAACCATCCTTAACCTCAACCTTTTTTACAAGAGAAGCATGTTGAACATTAAGCAGCTCAGCTAAAGCTACACCAACCTGAGCATAACCATCATCTCCAGCCTGAACACCAGTTAGAATTAGGTCAAACTTTAGGTTTTGAGTCTTAATTGTGTTATAAAGGATTTTTGCGATTGTGTAGCCGTCTGAACCTTTGATGGCTTCTTCATATACACGGATAGCGTTATCTGCACCCTTAGCCAAACATTTTCTTAAAGTCTCATTTGACTCTTCAGAGCCAACAGTTATAACGGTGACTGTTCCACCATGCTTTTCTTTTAGAAGAAGTGCTTCTTCTAAAGCGTAGTTATCCCACTCATTTATATCGAAAGGTAAACCTTCCTTTTTAATATCTTTTCCAGAAGAATCTATTGTAACCTCAACCTCAGAAGTATCTGGAACATGTTTAACACAAACAATAATATCCATAACCTCATCTACCTACAAAATTCTACTCAGATTCATGTAGTTTTTCAACTTAATTTATACTTTACGTGAAAACTTGTTAAAAACAAAAAAATTTAGATGATTTCAGCAATAAGCTCTGCTAAATCTAAAACCTTTATAGTCTCCTCTTTACCAGTAGTTTTTATAGCGTCTTCAAGGTTAAGAAGACAGAAAGGACATGAAGTTAAAATTATTTCTGCACCAACTTCCTCAGCCTCCTCAACCCTCTCCTCAGCTAAACGTCGACCTGGCAGGTCAAACCACATTCGACCTCCACCACCCTCACAACATAAGCTTTGAGTTTTACTTCTCCACATCTCAACAAACTTTACTCCTGGAATGTTTTCAATAATTTTTCTTGGCTCCTCATACAAGTTGTTTCTTTTTCCCAGAAAACATGGGTCATGATAGGTTACCGTTTTTTCAATTCTACCTGAAAATTTTAGTTTTCCTTTTTCTATCAAGTCTAGAACATATTGAGTGTAATGGTTAACCTCAAAATTTATTTCCTTGTATAGGTTTTTAAAAGCATTAAAACAGTGAGGAGAGGTTGTAACCATTTTTTCGATACTATATTTTTTGAATAGGTTTAGGTTTTCCTCCATAAGCCACTCAAATAAGCCTTTTTCACCCATCCCATAAACTTCACTTCCACAACAGTTTTCACTGTTTCCAAGAATTCTAAAGTCTTGGTTTGACCTATCAAAAATTTTTACTAAAGCTCTAGCCACACTCTGAACTCTTGGGTCGTAAGCTGCTGTACAACAAACAAAGTAAAGTAAACCTATGTTTTCACCTTCAGAAGCTATTTTTACGTTTAAATCCTCAACCCACTCAGACCTTTTAGCTCTTGCTCTACCCCAAGGATTCCCATGTTTATAGACACTTTCTAAAGCATCTCTAAGAGTTGGAGGAATAAAGCCTTCCTCAACAAGCCAGTTTCGAACATCAATAATAAGCTCAAAAGGTTTTAGCTCCCTTGGACATCTAAGTTCACATGTTGAACAGGTTGTACAACCCCAAATATAGTCTTCTCGATGTTCAGGAACCTCCTGTTTAAGTAAAGCTTCTCTAATTATTCTTCTAACGTTAAGCCCTGACTTTAAAGATATAGGACATGAACCACTACAAATTCCGCACTGCATACATGTAAGAAGGTTGAGTTTTTGAAGAAAATTTTCTTGTTGAGTAATTAAACCCAACCTTTTTTCTCCACCACATCAGGTTAGTCTTAAATTTTTTAATTTTAGGTATTCTTTAAACAATTAAAACTTTATTTTTAGGTTCCGGAGATGGAAAACCTAAATTTAAGTTTGTTATCTAAGTCTTTTGTAGGCTGAGCTTTACATGAGCTTTTTTGAGAGATTTAAAGAGAAAGAGTGTAAGATTTGTGGTAAAAAGTCTGCTAGTATATCCCAGATTCTTAGTGTTTGTGTTGACTGTATTAGGGATAAACCTGAAAAAGCTATGCCCTACATTCAAGAAGCTCATAGGATTAGTAGAGTTAAACATGGTTTACCTGTAAGACCACCTAAAACTGTTGGTGGGATTCCATGTAACCTATGCTCTAACGAATGTATAATTGGAAATGGTGAAAGGGGGTTTTGTGGTTTAAGAGAAAACATAGACGGAAAACTTAAAAGCTTAACAAATCCGGATCAAGCTATTCTTTACACCTATCCAGACCCACATGTAACAAACTGTTGTGCAGCATGGTTTTGTCCAGCTGGAACAGGTCTAGGCTACCCAAAATATGCATGTAAACCTGGAGCTGAGGTAGGCTATCTTAACTATGCTGTATTTTTTTATGGTTGTAATTTTAACTGTCTTTTTTGTCAAAACTCTAGCCATAAAGACATAAACCAAAAATGGACTGTAAAGATTGATGATTTTGTTGGGGAAGTTTTAAGGAATCAACGTTATACTTGTGTATGTTATTTTGGAGGTTCACCTGAACCCCAGCTACCTTTCGCAGTTAAGGCTTCAAAAAGAATTTTAGAGGAAAAAGAAAGCAGCAGAATAATTAGAATATGTTTTGAGTGGAATGGTTGTGGAAACCCTAAACTCGTTAAAGAGATAGCTCAATTAGCTTTAGAAAGTGGTGGAAACATAAAATTTGACTTAAAAGCTTTTAACCCAAACCTTAGCCTAGCCCTAAGTGGAGTCTTAAACAAGAGGGCATATGAAAACTTTGAGCTTATTGCAAGAGAGTTTTATGATAAGCGGAAAGAGGTCCCTGTTCTTACAGCAACAACTTTACTTGTTTCTGGTTATGTTGACCATGTTGAAGTAGAGCAGATAGCAAAGTTTATAGCGGAGCTTAACCCTGAAATTCCCTATTCTCTTCTTGTTTTTCACCCTGATTTTATGATGCGGGACCTACCGGTAACTCCAGTAAAACAGGTAAAGCTTTGTTATGAGGCTGCTAAAAAACATCTAAAAAACGTTAATATTGGAAATATTCACCTTTTAGGTTTAAGTGTTACGAGGTTATAGGTTTGGAAGATTTTTCTTTAAAGTTTGAAGAAGTTAAGGTTAAACATTCAGTATGGAAACTTTTTCTGGTAGTTCTTGTTATATTTATGGCTTCAGCCTTCTACGGGTATCTTAATGGTGGAAGATTCTACTTTCTTACTGAAGCGATAAAAAAGTTTTATGGGATGGAAATTTTAAAAGTTAACCCTCTTCTTCTAATGGCATTTATTTTTTCTAACAACGCCTTTAAAAGCTTTATAATAATTCCTTTAGGTGCAATTTTAGCTGTTCCACCAGTTATCTTTATTATTTTTAATGGGTTTGTTGTTGGACTTATAGCCTACGAGATTGTTAGTAAATTTGGGGAGGTAGGTTTTCTCTATTTTGCTGCAGCTATTTTACCCCATGGAGTTTTTGAGCTTCCAGCAGTTTTTCTTAGCGCAGCTTTGGGTATAAGGGTTGGTTTAGCAGCTATAGCTAGACTTAGAGGTGGAGATAATGTTGGTTGGGTGTGGATAGAGGGATTAAAAACCTATGTTTATAAGGTTTTACCCATCCTTTTTATTGCTGCTGTTATTGAAGCCTTTATAACACCTCAAATTTTATCGTTCCTTTTTAAGGAGTAAAAATCATATTTTTCTATTCAAAACCTCTTGTCTGAAGAGCTAAAGCTAACTGCTGAGATTTTTCAAGTGTTTTAGAAAGAAGCGGAATAAGGATTGGTGGATAAACCTTAAAAATGTTTAAGGTTTTAAAGTTTAATCCTCTGGCTTTTTGTGCGTTTACAATAGTCTTGGCAAGGTCTTCTATTTTTGGGAGCAAGCTTAGGGAAAGCATAAGCATAAATGAGAGGGGATAAGGTAAAAAGCTAAAAGCTTCAACAAGTCTTCTTGTTGGTGTTGTATGAACAAAAACAAAAACAAGCAGAATTAAGGTTAAAAACCTTAAAGAAAACGTCATACCGTAGGTTAACCCTTCAAAGCTAAACCCAAAACCAGAATAGGTAAAAGTTTGAATAAGAATTATTAGTAAACCAACTGTAACCAAAAACTTTAGCCAACCTAAAAGCTTCTTATAAACCTTAAAAAGAAAAATAGATAACAAAACCAAGAAAAAAATTGGTGTTATATAAAGAGGATTCCATCCAAGAGCAAGAGTTAAGGTTGAAACAGCAACAACAATAAAAAGCTTAATTTTTGGATTCACTAAAACCAGCCTCTTGGAATTTTTATTCCAAGCTTTTCAAGAAGCTCATGATCCGAAAAAACCTCTTCTTTTAAACCGTTTTTTACAATTTTACCGTCTGCTATAACAAGTATTTTGTTTGCATATTCAGCTAGAAGATCCGTGTCATGTTCAACAACAACTATAGTTTTTCCTTCCTTGTTTAGTCTTCTAAGAAGACTATAAATGTTTTTTGTGTTTTTGTAGTCTAGGTTTGAGGTAGGCTCATCTAAAAGAATTGTTTTTGGTTGCATTGCAATGATACATGCAATACAAAGCATCTGTTTTTGGCCTTGAGAAAGCCTATAGGGTTCAATATCCTCGAAACCTTCTAACCCAACAGTTTTTAAGGCTTCTTTTACACGTTCCTCAACTCTATCCATTTTTAGATTTTTTAAGCCAAAAGCAACCTCATCTTTTACGGTTAAACTAAAAAGCTGCCAATCTGGATCTTGAAAAACTATCCCAACCTTTTTTGCTAAATCTGAAACCTTACACTTGGTTGTTAAAACACCGTCAACCCAAACTTCACCAAAAAATTTTCCTTTAATAGAGTTTGGTATTAGTCCGTTTAAACAGTAAAGAAATGTTGTTTTACCTGAGCCTGTAGGTCCAACAACACCGATAAAGTCTCCATCCTCTATTGTAAGGTTTATTTCATCCAAAACTTTTTTTTCGCTACCATAGTAGGTAAAGCTAAGATTTTTTACAGTTATCCCCATGAAGCGTACCTCGTTAACCTAAACTTAAACATTAGAACCCATGCAACCAAAACTTCTAGGATACCCTGAATAGTGTTAAGACCTACAATTATATGCCATGGAATAAACTGCATTGCTTTTTCAGGTGTCCAACCAGTCCATATTGGTATTGCAAAATAGTAGTTAACAGGAACAGTTATTAGACCTCTAAGAATAACTGCTAAACAAACTGCAAGTAAAACTATTCTAAGCCTAACAAAATCTTCAAGTTTAAGCTTCCATACCTGCTGCAGAATGGCAAGCATAAGCCACATGGGTAGGGTAGCAAGCCACTTCATTAAAGCTCCAAGCCATGTTGAGGGAGCAATCAAAGTAATTATTATTGCACCTAAAACAGAGACTATTAAAGCTCCTCTCCAACGGTATAAGAAGAAGGCTAAAATCCAAGGGATAGCAACAATATCAATCCACATACCCCAAGGTGTAGGATAGCCGAGGTGAACTATTTGAAAAGCAGCAGAGATAGCAGCTAAACCTGCACAACCTGCAACCTCATAAGTTTCCATTTTAACCCGTTAAAAGATGAAATCTTTAGGTATAAATGAGTTGCTACCCAAAAATAAGTAACTATTTTTGTGCTGGTTTTGTTCTACTAACGTTTATTTCATCTATGCTTCTTATAGCTACCCCGTATTGACCCATAAGTTTTGAAAGGTTTTCATAGTTTATGTTTGACCCTCTAATTATAAGTTTAATTGTTTCTGTTTTAGCATCAACCTCTGTTACTGTTATATCAACTTCCTCTACACCAGTAACTTGACATAAGGCTCTAGAAAGCTCTATAATAGAGGTTTCTCTTGGTTTTAAGGAGTCTAAAACAAGTCTTCTTATGGAGACAGCCAATAAACAGCCCTCCAAAAACCTAGACGATCATAGTCAAGATAGTAATATTGTTTGTGGTTAGATTTAACGATACCTATTAATAGCGGGAAACTTATAAACAATTTTTAGAGAGGATTTAACGGTAGAATGTCTAAGAAAAAGCTTAACAGTTTAACTCTTTTTTTAAAAAAATCAAAGGAATACATGGAAATAGCGAAAGTTGGTGAAATAGCAAGAAGATATTTTGTTTTAAATGCTTTTGACGGCGCATTAACAGTTTTAGGTATAATTATGGGTTCTTATCTTGTTGGTGTTAAAGATCCCCACATTGTTATTGGAGCCTCTTTTGGTGCATGTTTAGCTATGGGTGTCTCAGGTTTTTGGGGAGCCTATATGGCTGAGAAGGCTGAAAGAACCAGAGCCTTAAAAGATTTAGAGATGGCTTTATTCATCAACCTAAAAAATACGCTGTTGGAAAAAGCCTCAAAAATAGCAACTTTATGGATAGCTTTTGTTGATGGAATATCTCCAACAGTGGTTGCTTTATCAGCTATAACTCCCTTCCTATTATCCTATACAAGTCTAATAAGCTTTGAAACAGCGTTTTATGCTTCTATAACCATAATTTTAACCATACTTTTTATTTTAGGTGCTTTTCTTGGAAAAATTTCAAGGGAAAACATTTTTCTACACGGTATACGGATGGTTGTCGTAGGTTTAGCAATTGCTGCAATCTTTATAGTTTTAAACATTGCATTCTAAAACTTTTCTCTTAAGAAAGACAATGTTTTTCAAACCTTAGACAAAAATAGTTTATTGTTTAAGAGGAGGAAGCTTTGCCTAAAAAACCCAAAAAGGTAAGCCCCTCATTCAAGATTTGGCTTGAAATTAATGGAAAACCCTTAATTGGTAAAGGTGGAATAAGAATTCTTCAAGCAATAGAAAAAGAGGGTTCAATATCTAAAGCAGCAAAAAGTTTAGGTATGTCCTATAGGTATGTTTGGGGTTACCTAACAAAAATGGAAGATGTTTTTGGAGAGCCTGTGGTTAAAACAAGAGTTGGTGGAGTTGAAGGTGGAGGAGCAAAACTCACAAAAACTGGTAGATGGCTTGTTAACGAATATCTAAAGCTTGAAAGTTTAGTTGAAAAAACTTTAAAAAGACTTAAATAGGCTTATAGACCAGAAAGGTTTAAAAAATCCTGTATAAAATTCATCATCCACTAAAGGTGGATTAGAAGAGATGGCTGAAGGCTTTAGACATATAGTTAGGATACGTGGAACCGATATAGACGGCTCAAAAAAGTTAGCTTACGGACTAGCAAAAATTAGTGGAGTTGGAATAAATTTTGCTAGAGCCGTGATTAAGGCTGCTGGTTTAAGTCCAGACCTAAGAATTGGTATGCTTTCAGATGAAGATGTAAAAAGAATAGAGGAAATAATAAGTGATCCAGCTAAAAGCGGTATTCCAAGTTTTCTTTTTAACAGAAGAAAAGACTTAGAGACAGGTTTAGATAAACATTTACACGGCTCAGATTTAGCTATTCGCTGGAAGATGGATATAGACTTTTTAAAGTCTATTAAGTGTTGGAGAGGAATACGTCATGCATTAGGTTTGAAGGTTAGGGGTCAACACACAAGAACTACTGGTAGAAAAGGGAAAACTGTTGGTGTAAGGAGGAAGAGGCAGGTTGGGTGACCCTAAAAAAAGAAGAAAAAAATATGAGACTCCCCGACATCCATGGGAGGTAGATGTTTTAGCTGAGGAGCTTAGGCTACTTGGTTTGTATGGGCTTAGAAACAAGAGAGAACTTTGGAGAGCTAAAACAATGCTAAGTAAAATTAGGCATATTGCACGTTCTCTGCTTGGTATGCCCCAAGAAAAAAGAGTAAAAATTGAGTCTGAGCTTATGAATAAGCTTTACAGGCTTGGTTTGGTTGATAAAGATGCAACTGTTGAAGATGTTTTAGATTTAAAGGTTGAAGATATTCTTGAAAGAAGACTTCAAACAATTGTTGCAAGACTTGGTTTAGCTAAAACAGTTTATCAGGCAAGACATTTTATAACCCATGGACATATATTTGTTGGAGATAAAAAGGTTACTTCTCCAGGTTATCTTGTGCTTAGGGGAGAAGAATCAAAAATTACTTATAGTCCAGACAGCCCTCTAGCCGATGAAAATCATCCGATAAGAAAAGCTATAGTTCAACAGGCAAGCTAAAGAAGATGGTGAGAAACTATGAGTGAAAAAAAGGAGGAAAAACTTGAAAAGTGGGGTGTAGCTCACATTTACAGCTCTTTTAATAACACGATAGTCCATATAACCGACCTTACAGGAGCTGAAACAATAGCTTTTTGTTCAGGCGGAATGTTTGTTAAAGCTGATAGACTCGAGTCTTCACCTTATGCAGCTATGCAGGCAGCTTCAAAAGCAGCTCAAATAGCTAAAGATAAAGGTATTATTGGTGTTCATATAAAGGTTAGAGCTCCAGGAGGACATCTACAAAAAACACCTGGACCTGGAGCTCAACCAGCTATACGTGCTCTTGCCAGGTCTGGCTTAAAAATTGGTAGAATTGAGGATGTAACACCTCTTCCACATGATGGAACACGTAGACCTGGTGGACGTAGAGGTCGTAGAGTCTAAAAGGAGATAACCTCTCCTATTTTCTGGTTTAGGTTTGAGGGAAAGTTACTTGTCAGTTTATCCTATCGAGCTTATCTCAATAGAGGAAAAAAACCGGTTAATGGATAAGTACACTGAAAAGATTCTTTATGAGGTTAAATCTGACATATATGGTTGCTGTATTAAGCTTTTAACAAACCTTAAACATGTTAAAGAACGTTGGGAAGAAAATTTTTATGCTATGTCAACAGCTACACGTTCTCATGGTAGACTTGTTGTTGTTGAAGATCCAGATAAACCTATGAAAGTTCTTTATGATCCTCAATCAAAAACAGCTTTTCTTTTAAACTTTACCTATTATGGTTGGATTAAGTCTTTAGCTTTAAGTGTAGCAGGAGATGTTCTTGAAGATGAACATGCAACTTACTCTGTTCACGGAGCATGTTTAGATGTTAATGGTTGTGGTTTATGTTTGATGGGTGTAAGCGGCTCAGGAAAAACAACTCAAGCCTACGGTCTTTTAAGACATAAACTTGTACGTGTTGTTGCTGACGACTGGTTTTTTGTAAGATTTTTTGAGGATGAGGTTTTAGCTTACAGCTCTGAAAAAAACTTCTACATTAGAGCTGACCTAGCAAAAACGTGGAAAGAGTTTGAGTGGCTTATTGAGAAAGCTGAATTTGATGAGGAAGGTAGAGCAATAGTAAACCTTAGATGGGTTATAGGAAAAGGAAGAATTATGCCGATAACAACCCTAAAAAACATAGTTATCCTTAAGAGAGACCCGACAGACAAACTTATCCATAAAAGTCTCTTACCTGAGGAAGCCTTAAAGATAGCTGAAGAAAACAGATACTTTAATCCACATTTTCTTGTTGATAACGAGTTTAAAAGAAAACTTAGAAACAGCTTTTTCCTTAACCTTTTTAAAAGGACAAACGTTTACCTAATAAACACTACTCAGTCTCCTGAAGAAACCCAAGCCTTAATAAGAAGAATTCTAAATCTATAAAGTGAAACTTAAAACCTTATTAGGTAGAAATATTTTTCACCTAGATTAGCTTTAAATATGCGGGATGTTTGACTGTGGAAGTTAAAATTTTAGAGCTGACGGAAAACAAGGCTAAGTTTATTCTCTCCGGTTGTAGTTCCGCATTTGCAAATGCTATTCGACGTATAGCCATAAGCGAAGTCCCATGCATGGCAATAGAAGATGTTTTTGTTTATGAGAACACCTCAGTTTTAACCGATGAAATAATTGCACATAGATTAGGACTTATACCTTTAAAAACAGACCTAGACTCCTATGTGTTACCGGAAAAGTGTAGTTGTAAAAGTGAGATGGGATGTAATAAGTGTAGAGTTATTGGTTCTCTTAATGTTGAAGCTGAAAACGAGAAAAAAACAGTTTACTCTGGTGATTTAAAGTTTGAGGACCCAGACATTTATCCTGTCTCAGACAAAATACCCATAGTAAAGCTTGAAAGTGGACAAAAACTTAAGCTTGAGGTTCATGCAAAACTTGGGATAGGTAAACAGCATGCTAAATGGCAGCCTGTATCCACATGTGTATACAAATATATGCCAATAATAGAAATAAATAGGAGAGCTTGTGATGGTTGCGGTAAATGTGTTGAAGCATGCCCAAAAAAGGTTTTAAGTATAGAAAAAGAAAAAGCTGTGGTTACAGACCTTCTAAATTGTACTTTGTGTAGAGAATGTGTAAAAGTATGCCCTAAAAAGCCACCGGCAATAGAGGTTAAATGGGATGAAACAACATTTATTTTTACAGTTGAATCTACCGGATGTTTGCCTGTAAAAAGAATTTTGGTTGAAGCTATAAAAATTCTTAAAGATAAAGCTGAAGAATTATCTAAGCAAGTTAAGGAGATAGGGTAACAGAAATGAAGCTTCCAATCCAGAATACTGAAAGAAAAAATTTGATAAGAATTCTTCGTAAAAAAGCTAAAGAAAACAATGCAAACATTTGGAGAAAAGTAGCTGAGTTTTTAGAAAAACCAAAAAGAAGAAGAGTAGCGGTAAACTTGAGTAGGATAAACAGGTACACAAAAGAGGGAGATGTGGTTGTTGTTCCTGGAAAAGCTTTAAGTGCAGGAACACTTACCCATTCAGTTACAGTTGCAGCTTTTTCCTTTTCAGAAAAAGCTAAAGAAAAAATTGAAAAAGCTGGTGGTAGATGTTTAAAAATTGAGGAGCTTTTAAACCAAAACCCAAAAGGCTCAAACATAAAAGTAATTGCCTAAAAAATTTTAGAGAGGAGAAAACTTTCTAAATGCGTGTAAAAGTTAAGTTTTTTGATCTTTTTAAAGATTCCGCAAAAAAAGAGGATAGTGAAGAAGAATTAGAGGAAAACTCTACAGTTAGAGATCTTTTAAAGGT
>CAZAHF010000024.1:12336-15526 GCA_964484995.1 uncultured Candidatus Bathyarchaeia archaeon
AAAAAATCAAACAATAAATCCAGAAGTTGTTGTTATAGTTGAAGGGGAAATTATTAGAGATCCCTCCACAAAAATAAAGGAAAATACAACGGTTCTTATTGCAAGTATTTTAGGTGGAGGATAAATTAGAATACTTTTATAAAAATACTTTAAGCCTAAACAGAATAACAAGAAAAGCTAAACTAAGCCATAGTATAACTGATAAGGTTAAGCCAAACTCAAACCCGATTTTGTTGATAAAAACTGATGCAAAAAGTGAGAAAACCATACAAACAGCTAAACCTGCAATGGTACCTAGAAAGTAGCGGCTTAAAAAGTCTGAAGTATACCCTGTTAGGAAAAGTGCAAGAGCTGTACTAAAGATTAAAACCGGAAAAGTTGCTATAACTCCACTTATAATCGGTTTTTTTGTTAGGTCTGCAGCTAAAGTTGCTATAAGAACAATTGTTCCACCAAGTATAAACCTTAAAACTAGATGGGTTAAGTTAACAGTCATCTTAAACACCAAAAAATATATTTTAACATTTACTGCTTTTAAATATGCTTAAAGGGTACGTCTCAGGTTTAGAGTAAAATTAGCTGACAAGGTTAACATTAACCTAAAACCTTAAATATTATTTTTTTTAACCTTAAACCATCCTTAGAGGATAAGGGCTAGGTTTATGGTTACAAGGATCCCTCATGATGCAACAATAATTGATGCTTCAAACCTTATTATGGGTAGGTTAGCTAGTGTTGTTGCTAAAAGACTTTTAAACGGTGAAAAAATAGCGATTATAAACGCGGAGAATGCTGTTCTCTCCGGTAGAAAAGCCAGTCGGCTTGAAGAGTTTAAAGAGTTTTTTGAGGTTAAAAGTAGAACCCATCCAAAATATACACCGCAGCATCCACGTAGACCTGACACTATTCTACGAAGGGTTGTTCGTGGAATGTTGCCTATGGATAAGGCTAAGGGTAGAAAAGCCTTTAAACATTTAAAAGTTTATGTTGGAACCCCACCTGAAGCTAAAGAAAGAGAAATTCAAACAATACCGGAGGCTTCTGCCTTAAAACTAAAATGTGGCTACGTATACTTAGGTAAAATAGCTGAAGAGTTAGGTTGGAAGAGGGTTTAAACTCAAATGCCTGCAAGAAAACTTGGTTTAATTGCGGTAGGAAAAAGAAAAACAGCTATAGCTAGAGCTGTAATTAGACCTGGAACAGGCATGATTAGGATAAACAATGTTCCACTTGAGGTTTGGCAGCCTGAAGTTGCAAAATGGAAGATTATGGAGCCTCTGCTTCTAGTTGGAGATCTATGGAAGCAGGTAGACATAGATGTAAAGGTTAAGGGTGGAGGTTTTATGGGTCAAGCTGAGGCTGTTAGGATGAGTATAGCTAGAGGACTTGTAAACTGGTTTAAAAGCTCAAGACTAAAAAAGCTTCTTATAAACTATGATCGGTCAATGATTGCTGGAGATCCAAGAAAGAAGGAGATGAAGACTTTTGGTGGTCCTGGAGCAAGAAGAAGAAGACAGAAATCTTATAGGTAACGTTTATCCTTCTCACCATTGTTTTAGTAAAGGATTTAAAAGATAGTTCCTTTTAGGATAAGTGTATCTTAAAGAAAACCTGTGGGTGTGGTAGAATTTATTATTCCTGTTAGATGTTTTACATGTGGAGCTGTTATTGGGGATAAATGGGAAGAGTTTAACAGGAGAGTTAAGGCTGGAGAAGACCCTGGAAAGGTTTTAGATGAGCTTGGAGTAAAAAAGTATTGTTGTCGTAGAATGCTTCTTTCTCATGTTGAAATAATAGATGAAATTTTAGAGTTTTCAAAGTTTGCAAGTAAATTTCAAGAAGAAGCTTGGTAAGGGTTTACCATCACTAAAAAATTTTACTTTATAAAAACACAGAAGCATTGTTAGAATAGAGGGAGGATTAAAAATTGGTTTCTCTCTCTATAATAGCTGATTTAAAGGCTAGAAAAATCTTTAACAGTCGTGGAGAAGAAACAGTAGAGGTTGAGGTTAAAACTCTAGGTGGATTTGGATGTGCTGCAGCTCCATCAGGAAAAAGCCGGGGAAAATATGAGGTTGTCCCTTTCCCGGAGGGTGGGGTTAGTGAAGCTATTAGAAGAATTGAAGAATATGTTAAACCAAAACTTTTAGGTTTAGATGCTGATAACCAGGAGCTTATAGATAAGACTCTTCATGAGGTTGATGGAACAGAAAACTTTAGCTTTATTGGTGGAAACACGGCTTACGCTATTTCTTTAGCTGTTGCTGAAGCCTCAGCTTCCACCCACCGTCAACCTTTATTTGTTAATCTTAGTAGAGTTAAAGAGGCTTTTTTACCAATTCCTCTTGGAAACGTTTTGGGTGGTGGAAAACACTCTGGAAAAGGAGCTCCAGATATCCAAGAATTTTTAGTTTTACCTTTTGGATGTAAAAGTTTTTTTGAGGCTTACACAGCTAATGTGAAAATTCATAGTAGACTTGGAAAGGTTTTGGAGGAGAAGGTTTCCGGGTTTACTGGTGGAAAAGGAGATGAAGGTGCTTGGGCTCCACCCTTAACCAATGAGAAAGCTCTTGAGTTTGTTTTAAGGGTTGTTGAGGAAATCTCAAATGAGATGGGTGTTAAGATTGGAGTTGGCTTAGATGTTGCTGCTTCCTCTCTTTGGAATCCTAAGCTTAACCGTTACGAGTATGTTGGCGAAGAAAAACGTAGGGATAAAGGTGAACAATTAGAGTATATCCTTGACCTAATTAGGAGGTTTAAGCTTGTCTATGTTGAAGACCCGTTTCATGAGGATGATTTTGAAAGTTTTGCTGAGCTGACAAAAAAGGCTAAAGGCTGTCTTGTTTGTGGGGATGACCTCTTTGTAACCAGCAAAGAAAAACTGAGTTTTGGTATAAAAGTTAAGGCTGCAAACTCGCTTATAGTCAAACCAAACCAAGTTGGAACAGTTACAGACACCTATGAAACTGTAAAACTAGCAAAAAACTCCGGATATACGCCGGTCATATCTCATAGGTCTGGTGAAACTCCCAACACCCATATAGCCCATTTAGCTGTTGCTTTTGGCTGCCCAATAATTAAGACTGGAGTTGTTGGTGGGGAAAGAATAGCAAAACTAAATGAGCTTATAAGAATAGAAGAAGCCTCAAAAGGCAGAATCCCTCTTGTAAAACTAAAACTCTAGGAATGC
>CAZAHF010000025.1:0-15492 GCA_964484995.1 uncultured Candidatus Bathyarchaeia archaeon
GAGAAATGGTAGGTATTAGTGAAGCAGCCTATGGTATAGCTGTAGGTGCAGCAACAAAGGGATATGAAGCGGGAGGTTCTTGGCAACCAAACCAGCTGTTAGCAAATGCAGGTAAAATTGTTGGTGTTGATGGCTTTAATAGGGTTATAATGAATCTTACAGAAATAGCGGGGGGTATTCCTGTAACAGCACCATCAGAATTTGATTTGAAAAATAGTGAGATTGGCGAACTTGTAAAAAAGTATCTTAAGGGTAGTGAAAGTTTTACATCTGAACAAAGGTTAAAGATAATAAAGTTTGTAGAGTTCTGGGTAACGAGTTCACATCTAATTGGGGCAGTTCATGGTGGCGGTTCTCCAGCTGCTGCAGTTATCTTTTTACAGTATCTTACAAACCTTAAAGAAAAGGAAGAGGCGGTTAAAGAAAACATAAACCTTTAAAATTTTTGTTTTTACTCAACATTAAGCATTTAAGACCTACTTTAATACTAAAGTATCGATATCCAATTTTAGGTGGAAAAGATGTTATGCAAAAAAGATTTCTTATAGATCATCGTGTAAGTATGCTTAAAGTACTGGCAGATCCTGTTAGGTTAGAGATTCTTAAGGACGGTGAGAAATGCGTATGTGAGATTATTCCTGCTATAGGTAAGGCTCAATTAGCAACCTCTAAACACCTAGACATTCTTTATCAAGCAGGAATTCTTGATAGAAGAATTGAGGGTAAGAGAACTCTTTATCGTATAAAAGACTAAAAATCTTCCAACGTTTTTTAGACTACCTGTCCAAAACATGAGAAACACCGTTTTTCCACTATACAGTTATAGGGATACTTTAACTATGGCGTTTTCTTACGTTAGGTGTAACAAGCGCTGTATTTTCAATCTTTGGTGCAATAATAAGTGAAAAAAACAAAGCCTAGAATCCTTAGAATAGCCTTAGGACTGTTATACATCTATATAGGACTAAAATGCTTGAACTACCAATCTAAAGTTATCAGGTTTAATCCCAAAACATTCTTGTTCTTAGATATTCTCTTTCAGCCTTCAAGATTTCTATGTAGAAGTCTTTCTCGTCTTTTATTTCTTTGCTTAAGATTTTTGTTGCCTTGGTTGGTCCGACACCTTTTGCGGCTAAAGCTATTACGGCTTTTTTCCCATAGTTTTGAACTAGACTTGCGTTTTTCCATACTGTAAGCCAAACTTTTTCTTCATCAGGTGTAAGTCTTTTTTTGCTAAGTCTTTTTCTTATAATTTTTCCTGTTTCTTTATCGTTTTCATGGGTTATGGCGATTAATGTTGAACCACAGTTTGGACATTTAATCTTCTCCGGTAAGTTTGTGATTTTTCTTAAGGTTTCCCAGTCACCTTTAAAAACACATAAAAGCCTAACAGTTTTTGAGTTTAATCTTTCCTTTATGATTGGGATAATCTCACCTGTTTCCTTTAAGGGTCTTAAAAGATCATGGGGTGCTATTTTATCAAGTAATGGGATAGATAAAGGTGAAGGATTAACTTTTAAAGATGAAACTTTTACTCCTATTTCTCTTCTCTTAATCCCTTGAATTATTTTTTTAACATTTTCTACGTCTAAATCTTCAAGAAGGATTTCACGGTAAGTTTCCTTGTAGACTACGGTGTCCTTTAAGGCTTTAAGCAGGGCTTTAGCTTGAGAAACCTTATACTCTGTGTCTTTGGAGATTACTCCAAACCTTTTTGCGTTATTCCAAAGTCTCCAGAGAAAAAGGTTTGTCTGATCTAAGGTTATGTCTAAAATTTTTTGTATGTCTTCTGGGGTCAAAGATTCGATTTGGTTTTTAATCAGATATGGATCTATCGGGTAAGGTGTAATAAGTGCAATTCTGTATGGGTCTGATTGGAAAGCAACTTCTAAACCTGTTTTTGAGGTTAGGAGTGATGCAAGAAGAAGACTTAATGTCTTGTTAGGCTTATCACCAAAACATCCATGAATAATCGTATAATTTTCAAAGGTTTCAACAACAATCTGTTTATCATGAGGAACAGGGAAACCTTCTTCAATCTGTTTTCTTATTGTTTCAACAACTTTTTCTCTTGAGTTTTCATCTATAGGGTATTCCACTAAAACTTTAAATCCTTCTTTTTCTATCAGAACCTTTTCAGCCACCTCTCTCCTAATTTTTCCAACTTCTTGAGCAATGTTAAAGGGTACAGGTATAATTTCTCCTTCCCATGATGGAATAGCGGCAGGAGTGGGTTCAACTTCTTCAACTTCAACAATAGCTTTTTCCTCGTTTACGATCAGAATTTGCCACACTGATCCGTGTAGAATAAACTGATTTCCAGGTTTTCCGTGTCTAGCGACAAATTCTTGGTCTAAATAACCAACTTTTCTTCTTGTGATATGGTCTATAACAGAGTAACGTTTAACTTCGGGTATCATAGACAAATTTTCAAAGTAATATTTATGGCTTTGAGGAATTCTAAACCAAATTTTTCCATTATGAAGGTTGATTATTCCTTCAGCCTTAAGCTGATTTAAAGTTTCAAGAAAATCCTCAAAACTTAAACTCATGTAGGGGTAAGCTTTCACAATGATATCATAAATTTCTTTGATAGGCAAAGAACCATGAGTTAAAACTAACCCTACAATCTGATGGGCTAAAACATCTAAAGCATTGTAGTGGATTTGAGGTTCTTCTAGTTCTTCAACTAAAGCCTTTTTTAAAATAACCGCTGACTCTAGAATATCATCAGACCATACAGCTATAATACATCCTGAAGGTTTTCCTCCTATGGTGTGGCTGCTTCGACCTATTCTTTGAATTATTTTTGTGGCTTGTTTTGGTGATTGGTATTGAATTACATAGTCTATAAATCCAATATCTATTCCAAGCTCAAGTGAAGACGTGCAAATAACAGCCTTTAGTTTTCCTTTCTTAACTAGATTTTCTACCTCTATTCTTGAATCTCTTGAAATTGAGCCGTGATGTGCTGCAAAAGCTAGGTTTGGGTTTAACATTCTAATTTTTAAAGCTAAAGACTCTGTATGTTCTCTTGTATTTGTAAAGATTAAGGTTGACCTATGTTTTTTAACAATCTCCAAAATTCTTCTAATACGACTTATAGTTCCAGCTGGAATCATGAGTTTCTCTGAAAGTTTCTCATCTATCTGATCTGGGTTAGGGCTTTCAACAATAACATCCATCCACTTAAAAGTTTTTGCTTTAACAATCTTTACATTCCTATCTTTACCAACAAGAAATTTACCAATAACTTCAGGATTTCCAACAGTTGCTGAGAGACCTATCCTTTGAAAATCTTTTTTTGCAATCTTAGCAAGTCTTTCAAGTCCAAGTGAAAGTTGGCTTCCACGTTTATCATCTGCTAACTCATGGATTTCGTCAACAATAACCCAGTTAACATTTTCCAGATGCTTAATCATTTTTTTTCCAGTAAGAATTGCTTGAAGTGTTTCAGGTGTTGTTATAAGCATATCTGGTGGGGCTTCAGCTTGAAGTTTTCTTAACCTCGTAGGTGTATCTCCATGTCTAACTTCAACTCTTAACCCAAGCCTATCTCCTACCTCAACAAGCCTTCTAAAAATATCTCTGTTAAGAGACCTAAGAGGTGTGATGTAGAGTATTGATATAGGAGAAGCTTTCTCTTTTTGCTGATGTTTAAGCCTTAAAAATTTTTCAAAAACTGGTAGAACAGCAGCTTCTGTTTTTCCTTCACCAGTTGGAGCTATAATTAGAACGTTTTCTCCAGCTAAAACATGTGGAATAGCTAATCTTTGAATTTCTGTTAGCTTTTCTATCCCAAGTCTTCTTATCTCTTGAAGAACTGATTCACTAAACAAGCTAAGGTTCATATCCAAAATGTTTCCGCCACTCTTTACAAAAATAAACCATAAAAATTTTTAGGTCAACCTGTTTAAACTTATCTTCCTCTTTTCTAACTTTCTCCTCTAAAAGGGTTTTTAATTGTTCAAGATTTTTAACTTTATTTAAGCATTCAAAACAAGTGTTTTTTACCCATTCTAAATGTTGGAGGTATGGTGCAGCCTCCATAAAAGCATCAAAAATAAGCTGTCTTAAAGTGTTAAGAGTTTCCTGCTTAACCAATTCCAGTCAACAAGTAAATTTTATGTTAAGTTAACTAAACTTTTCCCTTTTCAAGTCCAAATAAAAGTAAAAAAGTCAGTCCTAAGACAATCATAGATAAAGCAAATAGTAAAAATTTTAAAAGTTCAAAATTCTCAAACATGTCTCCAAAAAATTTAGGGATTTATTTTTAGATGACAAAACTGGGTTTACTGTTGTGGTTGTTTTTCCTTATATTTCGGGTGATACTTTTTGATGTAAACAGGGTCTATACGTTTAAGTTCAGCTTCAGGGAACATCGCTAACAGGTTCCAGCCTATATCTAAGGTTGTTTCAATGTCTCTGTCTTCATAGGGTCCTTGGTTTATAAACTCTCTCTCATATCTATCTGCAAATTCAAGGTAAAGTCTATCTCTCTCGGTTAAGGCTTCTTCACCAATAACAGCTACAAGTTCTCTTAAGCTTCTTCCTTCAGCATAAGCATAGTAAAGTTGGTCTGCAACATATCTATGTTCTTCTCTTGTTTTCCCTTTACCTATTCCTTCATTCATAAGTCTTGAAAGGCTTGGAAGGACGTTTATTGGCGGATAAATTCCCTTCATGTGAAGGGCTCTCTCAACATAGATTTGTCCTTCTGTTATGTAGCCTGTTAAGTCTGGAATCGGATGCGTTATATCATCATGAGGCATTGTTAGGATGGGTATCTGTGTTACTGAACCTTTTCTTCCATGAATTCTTCCAGCTCTCTCATAGATCGTTGCTAGGTCTGTATACATATACCCAGGGTAGCCTCTTCTTCCGGGGACCTCTTCTCTTGCAGCTGAAATTTCTCTTAGAGCTTCAGCATAATTAGTCATGTCAGTTAAAATTACAAGAATATGGAGGTCATAGTCAAACGCTAAAAACTCAGCCGCTGTTAATGCAAGTCTTGGGGTAATAAGTCTTTCAATTGCTGGGTCGTCAGCTAAGTTAATAAACATAACAACTCTATCCATAGCCCCTCTTTTTTCAAAGTCTTCTCTAAAGAATCTTGCCTCATCAGATGTAATTCCCATTGCTGCGAAAACAACAGCAAACTCTTCCTCCTTACCCAAAACTTTTGCTTGTCTTGCTATTTGTGCAGCTATAAGATTATGAGGTAAACCTGAACCTGAGAATAAAGGTAGTTTCTGGCCACGGACAAGTGTATTCATACCATCTATAGCTGAAATCCCTGTTTGAATAAACTCTGATGGATGAGCTCTAGAATATGGATTTATTGGTGCACCATGAATGTCTCTTTCATCTTCAGGAATAATTTCAGGACCTCCATCAACAGGTTTTCCACTTCCGTCAAAAATTCTACCTATAATATCCAGAGAAACAGGAAATTTTAGGGTATCTCCTGTAAACCTTGTAACTGTTTTTGTAACATCTAAACCAGAGGTTCCCTCAAAAACTTGGACAACCGCTCTTTTCTCATCAACCTCTAGAACTTGCCCTGTTCTCTCTTCTCCTGTTGGTGTCCTAATTTTTACAACTTCACCAAAGGCAATACCACTTGTTCTCTCAACAAAGAGAAGCGGTCCAGCTATTTCTTTTACAGTTGCATACTCTTTTCCAGTTAAAATTGCTTTACTCAAAGTTCTCATCTCCTAACGGTAGCATAAAGAGAGTTAAATTGTTCATCTATCTTAGACTCGATTTCTTTACAAACTTTTACAGCTTCATTTAAAGGTGCAAGCTTCATTCTAGCTATATCCTCTAAAACTGGTAGTGACAAGATGCTTTTAATAGAAACACCACGTTCAACAGCTTTTCTCATTTCATCATAAAATTTTATAATAACTTTAAGCATGTTGTAACATTTCTCAATAGAACAGTAAGTGTCAACTGGATGATATGCGCTCTGCATAAGAAAGTCTTCTCTAATCATTCTTGCAGCCTCTAAGATTACTCTTTGGCTTTCAGATAAAGCATCAGGACCAACAAGTCTAACTATCTCTTGTAACTCTTCTTCTCTTTGAAGCAACCATAAAGCTTTTCCTCTAAGTTCAAGAAACTCTGGACTAACATTCCTCTTATACCATTCCTCTAAAGTTTCAGAGTAAAGCGAATAGCTTGTAAGCCAGTTAATAGCGGGGAAATGTCTTTTTTCAGCTAAGGCTTTATCTAAACCCCAGAAAACTTTTATGATTCTTAGAGTGTTTTGGGTTACAGGTTCTGAGAAATCTGCTCCTGGAGGTGAGACAGCACCAACAACACTAACCGAACCAACTCTGTCAGTTGAACCTAAAGTTACAACTCTTCCTGCTCTCTCATAAAACTCTGAGAGGCGTGAAGCAAGATAGGCTGGATATCCTTCCTCACCAGGCATCTCCTCAAGCCTACCTGAAATCTCTCTTAAAGCTTCAGCCCAACGTGAGGTTGAGTCAGCCATTAAAGCTACATCATAACCCATATCCCTAAAATATTCACCCATAGTTATTCCTGTGTAAATACTAGCTTCTCTAGCTGCAATAGGCATGTTTGAAGTGTTAGCAACAAGAATTGTTCTATCCATCAACGGATATCCAGACTTAGGATCCTTAAGCTTAGGGAATCTTTCAAGAACCTCAGCCATCTCATTTCCTCTTTCACCACAACCAACATAGATAATAACGTTAGCATCAGCCCATTGAGCTAACTGGTGAAGCATAACAGTCTTACCTGTACCAA
Source organism: uncultured Candidatus Bathyarchaeia archaeon (assembly GCA_964484995.1). Taxonomy (GTDB): domain Archaea; phylum Thermoproteota; class Bathyarchaeia; order Hecatellales; family Hecatellaceae; genus EX4484-218. The sequence continues at coordinate 6,781 of CAZAHF010000025.1, forward strand.
AACCACCTGGAATAGCTCCCTGTCCACCTTTAACCATAGGGAAAAACGTATCAAAAATTCTTTGCCCAGTTAATAACGGTGTGTCGGGTGGCAGTTTAACCTTATAAGGTCTTCCTCTTCTAACGGGCCATGTTTGCACCATTCTAAGTTTAACGTCACCTGTTTCAGTTTCAATTGTAGCTATATCCTCCATTATTGTGTATTTTCCTTCTTTAACAATATCCTTTACAACTCCATGAACATCGGGTGGAACAAGTACCCTATGGATTACAAGAGGAGTTTCCGGAACTGTGCCAAGAATATCTCCACCAACAACTTTATCTCCAACCTTTACAGATGGTGTAAAATCCCATTTTTTATCCCTATCTAATGGTGGAACAGTAAAACCACGCTTAAAGAAGGGCCCAATAATTTCCTGAGTTTTAGGTAATGGTCTTTGAATACCATCATAGGTTTGCCCTACAATACCAGGGCCTAACTCAACAGATAAAGGTCTACCTGTTCTTTCAACAGGTTCCCCAGGCTTAAGTCCAGCTGTTTCCTCATAAACCTGTATTACCGCTCGATCTCCCTCAATCTTGATAATTTCACCAACAAGCTTCTCCTCGCCAACTCTAACAAGCTCATACATCTGGCTGCCAGTCATATTACTTGCAACAACAGCAGGCCCTGAAACCCTAACTATTTTACCTTTAGCCTCCAAATTTATCACCTAACCCTACCATGTTTCCGGTTTTAGCTTAGCTTCTGCTTGAAAATACTAGAAAACTATAAGGTATTAAAGGTTTATCATTAACAATAAACCAGAAAAATTAGCGTTAAAAGTTAAAGCCTTATCTCAACACCTACAGTTCTCTTAACTAAAGCTAGGAGAGGTGAAACTCTACCTGGGATAGGTCCTTCTTTTCCAGGGATAACCAAAACTGTCGGATAAATCCTTTTTGAAATTTCATCTATAACATGTTTAATTTCATCAGCAATTTTTTCTGTAGTTAAAATTATTACAACATCCTTGTTATCCGCAAGTTTCCACATAACTTCTTCAGCTTCTTTAGCTGTTTTTACACCATAAGAAAGTTTTACACCGGAGGCCCTAAAAAAGGTGGCAACATCCTCATCAGCAACAACAGCTATTTTGGTCAAATCCTTCCACCAAACCTGCAGTCTTCAAAACTCCTAAGACAGTTTTCCCTTAAAAAATTTTAGGTTTAACAAATATTTTTAAAAGTTAGATTTACTCTAAGTTATTTGGGTTTTCTTTATGCGTCTTCCTGATATCGTCTGTTGTAGACCATCCTTAAGTTTAAACGACCAGCTTCTTCTAGCTTTAAACATTTTGGGTAAGAAAGGCACTCCCTATAGAGTTGTAGTTCTTGATGAAAATTTTAGAGTTAAAGGTGTGATAAATGGACGTAGAATATTGGAAGTTTTGCTTGGTAGACGTGGCGAAGCGTTAAAAACAAAAAAAGGGTTAAGAGGAGTTTTAAGGGAGCCTGTAAGCCTCTTTATAGATGAAGCAAGAAATATTTTCCCGGAAAGTGTTACACTTCAAACGGTTTTACAGTATATGGCTGAAAATAATTTAGGATATGTTATTGTGGTTGATGAAAACTATGTGTTTAAAGGGGTTATAGACGAAGCCTCCATTCTAAGTAAGCTCTTAAACAAAATTTTTAGTATAAAGGTAAAGGAAGTAATGAAACATCCTGCACTTACAATTCATCCTGAAGCTACTCTACTTGAAGCATCAAATTTAATGATTGATTCTCGTGTTAGACGTTTACTTGTCACTGAAAACGATGTTTTAGTAGGTATTCTAACAGTCACAGACATCTTAAACTATGTTTTAGTGAGAGAAAAACATTTAGAGCTAATTTTTCATGATATTGAAGATGTTTTTAAAAGTAAAGTTAAGGATGTAATGAATTCAAACATAATTTCAGTTCATTCTGAAAGTGACGTTGGTGAGGCTGTAAACAAAATTATTAAAAACGATATAAGCTGTTTACCCGTCTCCAGTAGAAATAAACTTTTAGGGGTAGTTTGCCGTATTGACCTAGTATCTAAAATTGTTAAAATCAAAGGTGTTTCAACTGTACTTGAAATGATGGATTAGGGTATTAAAATGGAGGTTACGGTTACAAGACAAATAAGGGACTATGAGCCTATAGTTGGTAGAGACGAGATTGAGAGCATAATTAGTTTAGCTGAAAGAGTTAAAGGTGCGAAGATTATTCATATAAATGCAACATCTTATGGTGGTGGTGTTGCAGAAATTCTTAAAAGTCTTATTCCTCTTGCCCGTTCAGTAGGCTTAGATGCTAAATGGCAAGTTCTTCATGGGAGCAAAGAATTTTTTGCAACAACAAAATCCATTCATAATGCTTTACAAGGAAATACTTCTATTGAGTTAACTAAGAGCATGCAAGAAGTTTATCTTAAAATAAACGATTCAAACGCAAAAAATCTAGATCTTGATGGAGATGTAATAGTAATTCATGATCCACAGCCTCTTCCACTTATAAGGTATAGGCAAAACGGTAAATGGGTTTGGAGATGCCATATTGATACATCTCAACCAAATAAACATGTTTGGAATTTTCTAAAACCCTTTGTTGAAAGGTATGATGCTCTTGTTTTTTCACGTGAAATTTATATACCGGATGATGTAAAGGGTGTTAAAGTTTTTGTTAGATACCCGTCTATAGATCCCTTATCAGACAAGAATAGGCCTTTACATCAAACGGAGATTTTGAAGGTTCTTGAAAGGTTTGGTTTAGATCCGGATAAGCCTATCATAGGTCAAGTTGCACGTTTTGACCCATGGAAAAATCCTTTAAGTGTTATAGATACTTATCGGAGAGTTAAAGAAAAAATACCGGAGGTTCAACTTGCTCTTATAGGTTCTTTTGCCCATGATGACCCTGAAGGTGTAGAATGGTATGAGAAAACTGTTAGATATGCTGAGGGTCTTAAAGACGTTTACGTATTAACAAATATGGATGGGGTTCATGATGTTGAAGTTAATGCTTTTCAAAGAGCTTTTACTGTGGCTCTTCAACTTTCAATTAAGGAGGGTTTTGGTTTAACTGTTTCTGAAGCCTTATGGAAGGGGGTTCCTGTTGTTGCAACAAGAGTTGGTGGTATACCTTTACAGGTGATTAATGAGGTTACAGGTTTTCTTGTAAATGATACTGATGAAGCAGCTGAGAAGGTTCTTCTTTTACTTAAAAGGGTATGGTTAGCTAGGGAGCTAGGTCGAAACGGGGTAGAACATGTTAAAAGAAACTTTTTGATTACAAAAGACCTAAAAGATTATCTTAGATTACATATAGAACTGGTTGGAAAGTAGCTTCTTTAACTTAAATTTTTAGGACTTATTGGTTTTTAGAACATCCTCAAAAACTGTTTTTAAACGTTCTATAGCCACCGTTATACTACACTGTTTAGATGTTTCATAGCCAACCTCCCCCATTTTTAGGGCTTTTTCTTTATGCTTTAAAAGATAGTTAACTTTGTTTGCTAATTCTTCATGGTTTTGAGGTTTATGAGTAAATCCATTAACATTTTCAATTATAAGTTCAGAAGCACCTGCTCCTCTACTTACTATTACAGGCTTCATATAGTTCCAAGCTTCAACAACAGTTAAGCCAAACCCTTCCATGAGAGAGGGAAGTAAAACAACATCCGCCCTCATATAAAGACATTTAAGTGTTGTATCATCAACATAACCACAAAATTTTACAGAATCGTTTATCTTAAATTCTTCAACAAGCCTTTTTAACTCGCTTCTCCAGCTTTCACCTTTACTATGCCCTAAACTAGTACTTGTAAAGCTTCCATCTCCAACAAGAAGAAGTTTTGCGTGAGGATTTTCTCTTTTAACAAAAGAAAATGCTTTTATAGCAACATCCTGGCCTTTAACTCTATCCATTCTTGCAACAACAAGAAGAATCTCATCATCCTCTTGAATATCAAATCTTGCTAAAGTTTCATTTAGTTTTGTGTCACCTACCTTTTCCCACTTTTCAGGGTCTATATAGGGGTAAACCTGATAAGCTTTCCCTCTATACCCTACACGAATTAAACCTTCAAGATCTCTTTTTGTGCTTACAATTATGGCATCATAGTTTTCTATGTTTCTTGTAATGAAGTTTCTTAGTTTTGGGGAAACGAATTTTAAGTTGAAAGGTATATGCCAACGAAAGACTGTTGGAGCAGAAGGTCCAATCATGCTTCCAACTTGAAGTTGCTGAAAATCATGAATCCAAAAAAGGTCGACATCAGGCAAAAATTTTAACATTGTTTGAGCACAAAGCCAGTTGTAGTATGCATAAGCCTCATAATCCTCAATTTTTATTTCGGTTCTTCCTAACCCATGAATTTCTCTCCAAATTTCTTCCTTAAAACCTGTGTAACGTGGAACATAAACCTTTGGTAACCGTATGTTATGGATATGAAGTCCCTCGTAAAGAATCTCGGGGGGAGCGTTTGGGTTTAAAGAAACCCACTTTGGTGAGGAAACATATCCTTTAACCATAAACTTTTTAAGTATAGAGTAGGTCATCTCAGCAACTCCGCCAGGTGTGAATTGATAATCCTCGTTTTCAGCAAGATTTTCTAGGTTTATGGGTCCATGTAGATGGCCGTATTTTTCAAGAATTTCTTCATAGCTTAACTTAAACCTAACTAATGGTGTTTGAGTGTTAACACAAAGTTTGATTTTACCCATTAATTATCATAGTAAACTTGTTCTCATCAGCAAAATGTTTTTCTAATTTTTCTTAGACTGTAAACCTAAATTGATATTAAAGATGTTTACATAATATTTTTGCAAACAATGTCTCCAAAATATCTCTACGCTTTTTGGTCTAAGATTGAAGATGGTCTCAAAAAGACTTCTAAAATATTTTTAATGCTGGACTATGATGGAACAATTACTCCTATAGCAAAAAAACCAGACCTAGCTTTGCTAGACTCAAAAACCAAGGAGATTCTTAAAAAAATCATCTCAAAAAAGGAAAGATTTAGGGTTGCTATTGTTAGTGGACGAAGTATTAAAAGACTTAAACAGCTTATTGGTTTAAGAGGTTTATATTATGTTGGAGTTCATGGATTAGAGATTAAAGGTCCAAATTTAAGTTTTATACATAAAGATGCTACTAAAACAAAACCGTTACTAGTTGAGGTTTATAAGGATCTGGTTAAGAAGCTTAGTAAAGTTGAAGGGGTTTTAGTTGAAAATAAGGGTTTAACTATTGCTATTCACTACCGCTTAGCTTCTAAAGAAAGTATACCATTTATAGCTAGAAAAGTCTTGGAAGCCAAAAGTAATGCTGGTTTAAAGCTTTTAAAAGGAAAAAAAGTTTTTGAACTAGCCCCCCCGATAAATTGGGGGAAGGGTAACGCAACCCTAATTTTACTAGAAAGATTTGGCTTTAAATTTACACCAGTTTACTTTGGAGATAATAAAACAGATGAGGATGCTTTTAAAGCTCTTAAAAACATGGGTTTAACCGTTGTTGTGGGTAAAAAAAGAAGCTCAACAGCTGAATACTATGTAAAAAACATTGATGAAGTTTTAAGGTTTCTTCAAAAATTACTCTTCTCTAACGCCTTTAGAAAACCATTTTAAGTTTCTTGGCTAGGTGAAAAGGGTCGGAGGCTACAATACTTGCCGCGTAAAGCTCCATTGCACCTATGTCAGAGACACGTTGGTTTAATGGTCCTCTGTCCACAATTCTTACCAGGTAGGGGAAATTTTCCCAGTTTTTACATTTTTTAAATGGTGGGATAGCTAAAAAGAGGTTAAAAGAATATACGCCTATCCTTTTGTAGGTTTCAATAATTCTATATATCGCCTTAAGTAGACTTCTTCTCCAACCGTTAGTAAACATCAATACTTCTTTTTCCTTTACTGGAGTTAGATATGTTAAAACCTTAACGTTTTGGTAAGTTAAACCTAAGCCAAGAGCTTCATGAATACTGTAAAGATCCTGAAAATAGTTTGCGTTATAGCTTTTTTTATATTTGGCAGCACAATGACATAGATATTTGATACGTGGATAAGGTTTTTGGCTTATCATTACTTGAAAATGGCTGTGGGTTTGGCTAGCGCCAGCTCTCCAAAGACAGTTCCATATAAGGTAGGGAAAAATAGCTTTAGGATTAACCTGCCTTACTTGATTGTACCATTGATATGCTACCTCAAATCCTTCCAAAACTTCTTTGAAGCTAAGCCTTAAAGGATTATGTTTTTTAAGGATAACTATCCCATGCCATCCATCATATTTAGCAATATTAGCTGCTGTAATTGTATAGGTTTTCTCAATACGGCCAAAAATATCTTCAGGGGTTTTTTCTTTAGGGTTGCAGAACATACATTCTTTTTCTTCAACAATTTGTGGTAAGGATAAATCTTCCTTCTGAATTCTTAAGGCTCTAAGTTGGTTATAAAAAGTTCCCTCAAAGGTAACCTTATTTATAACCTTAACTATGGTTTGTTTTCTAACTGTTTCTAGTTTTTTAAACCGCTTTTTAGCCCAGTCTTTTAAGGTTAATGGAATTTTAAGTTTTCCAGCTTCAACTTCTACATCAAAAATTCGGCGAAAAATTTTTTTCTTTTCTTTAGGGAGTTTTTCTACGATTTGGGGAAGCTTAACTATACTCATTTTTCAACTACTACTAGTTTAGTCTTTTTTGCTTATTAAAAAAACGAGTGGGTTAAATTCTCTCTGTGGAGCTAGGAAAACTTTGGTAATGTAACATCTAAAACTAACTTTAACCCACATATTCTTAGGTGGTGGAGGATTGTCTGAGAGGATTAGTAAACTTATTTTTCCTAGACTAGTTGTTTTAATAACCACATGTAGTAAAAGCGGAAAACCGAATGTTGCACCATTTTCTTTTATAATGCCCGTAAGTTTTAAGCCAAAATATTTAGCTTTTTCTGTTGCTCCGACAAGGCATACCTTTAAAAATTTGGAGGAAATAGGTGAGTTTGTTGTAAACGTACCAAGTGAAAATATGCTTAAAGAGGTTTGGGTTTGTGGAACAGTTTCAGGAAAAAACACAGATAAATTTATGTTAGCTGGACTTGAAATTGTTAAAAGTGTTAAAGTGTATCCGCCTAGAATAAAGAAATGTCCGGTACAGCTAGAATGTAGGATTGAATTTATGAGGGAGTTTGGAGATCATTATTTGGTTGTTGGAAGAATATTGGAGGAGCATATAGAGCAAATCGAGTTTAAGCCTATCTTACATTATTCTGGTAACGAGTTTTATGGGGTTAAAGAAAAGGTAAGAGTGTAACCTTAAAATATTCTAACTAAAGTTTAGGTAAATTGTAAAGGTGGTTTTATGAAGAAGACTGGTGTTTTTTACCATGAGGTTTGTGGTAGGGATGCATATAAGCCGCTGGTTATGGGTCTTGAAGAGGGGTTTAAAAGTCTTGAGAAAGAAAGTATTTTTTCAGCGTCTAACGTTGTCTTGTTTGAGTCAAAACCAGCAAACGAGGATTGGATAGCATATATACATACAAAAAACTGGATAGACTATGTAAAAAGAAAGACTGGTTATTGGAGGTGTTCTCTTTATTCTATTGGTGGTGTTGTTGAGGCAACAAAGAAAGTTTTAAACGGTGAGATTGATAATGCAATAGTTTTTGCTGGTGTTGGCGGTCATCATGCACATAGTGACCATGCGTGGGGTGGATGTTACTTTAATCTTGAAGCAATTGCTATAGAGTATGCAAGAAAACATTTAAACACAAAAAGATTTGCTGTGGTGGATATAGATACTCACCATGCAGATGGAACAATAGATATTTTTAGAAATGATGAGGATGTTCTTTACATCTGTTTTTGTGGTTGGTGGAGTGAAAAAGAGGCGGAAGGAAAAGCAAAATTTTGTTTTTCACATGTAGATAGTGATGAAGAGTTTATTGAGAAGGTTAAAGAAAAAGTTCCACCGTTAATTAAGGAATTTAAGCCTGAAATATTATACTGGGTTTGTGGAATAGATACCCATAAAGCAAGTTATGGTACTCAGAAGCTAACAGAAAAATGTTATCCAGAGATTGCAAAAATAATTAAACAATGTGCAGACTCTGTATGTAAGGGTAGACTGATTGTAATGTTTTATGGAAATGCACCAGCATGGGTTTGCGAATATATAACACCTAGAATTGTTGACTGTTTAGCTGAACTAGGAAAATATGAGGTCTAAAAGCATATGACCAGTCCTTTTTTATGTTTAAATTTTACGGTATATGAGTGCATGACACTGCATTGCAGTGCATTACCTGTTTATTTTTGTTGATATTAAGGGTGTTGTTTACTCTGGTTCTGGTGATGTTTTTGATGGAAAGCTTTTTAGGACCACTATAGGTTCGCTTTTATTAAGGATAATGGCGCTTAAGTTTATGGGTGGCTTTTACCTGGTGGGGTGGGTTAAATAAGCTTTATTCAAGCTTCTTTTAGCCTCCTTCCAACTGTCAACATCGTAATAAGAGCGGTTACATTAAGACTTAAACCTTTGGTCTACAATAATTTAAAACACCTAAACATTAAGGGGTTTATGATATGGAAGGTTATACGGTTGTTTTAACAGCTGACAGAACATTGATGAGCAATTATGGAGAAGGTTTATTTTACGGGTTTATTGCTACTAGTCCACCTAAAGGTTATCCTTTAACTTCTCCATGGTTACTTT
>CAZAHF010000026.1:0-15393 GCA_964484995.1 uncultured Candidatus Bathyarchaeia archaeon
TTTACTAGGCTAACCCCCAAATAGCAGAACGGTGTATCTAGTAAGGCTATTATGTATTTAACAAACCATAAAGTTAAAATCATCCATATCAAAGTGTTTAATGGTGCGTGGTAGACTAGAGTATTTGCTATAAGACTAAATGTTACAGTATCTATTCCTTGACTAACAATGGTGCTTGCATTATTCCTAAGCCACAAATGTTTTCCACCTGTTTTCATCCCCCAAAAATGGAAAGCATAAACATCATGGGTTTGAGCTATAATGTAGGCGACCATACTTGCAAAAACTATTCCTGGAACAACACCTAAAACCCTACTATAGGTTTCCTGAAAACTTTCTTGGAAAGACGCTATAGGCATTAAAACATCCACAGAAACCAGAAGAACCATAACAATATTCGAGATAAATCCTCCTAAAACCACATAGCTAGCTTCTTTTCTCCCAAAAAACTCATCATAAATATCAGTACAAAGAAAAGTAACACAATAAGCCAAAGTTCCAGCAGGAAAAACAAGAAACCCCAACTCAATCATTTTACTTGAAATTAGGTTGGCAGTAACAAGAGAAGAAACAAAAATAGAAACTAAAATTACTCTTAACCCGTTAGCAGACTGGTTTTCTAAACTAACCATACTCTCTAACACCTCCAAGCATTCTGCTGGAGAGGTTGATTTCCCGTTCGGCTTAAGCTATCATCCAGCCTAAGCCACATCTTGGGTAACGGCGGAGCTCTACCCGCCGGGGGTTAAACCCCAACAATTAGTATAATTTGTGAGTTTTACTTACATATAAAACTTTGAGTAGTTGAACTGTATATACTGTTTAACAAAAATCTTTTAAGATAAGTTTCTCCTTAAAGAATTTTAAAGTTTAACAGTAAAAATGTTTAGAGTTGGTTGTTATGAAAAAGGAATGGAAAACAAAAGATTGGTTTGTTAGCCACTACAACTTTCTTGATGAGGTTCTTAAAGGATTAAATCTTCCTAAAAGGGTTCAGATACATGATATAACTTTGAGAGACGGTGAACAGCAAGCTGGAGTTATTTTTAGGAAGGAGGAAAAAATTAAGATTGCTGAAATGTTAAATGAGGCTGGTGTAGACCGGATTGAGGCAGGTATGCCTGCAGTTTTCCCTCAAGATATGGAAGCGGTAAAAGCAATTGCACGTCAAGGTTTCTCATCAAAAATATTTGCTTTTGCCCGTTGTCTTAAAAGAGATGTTGATTTAGCGTTAAAATGTGATGTTGACGGTTTAGAAATGGAGATTCCCTCAAGTGACCACCTTTTATCTTACGCCTACGGATGGTCTGAAGATGAGGCTGTTAAACGTGCTGTTGAAGCTACAAACTATGCAAAAGAACATGGCTTATACGTTACTTTTTTCACGATAGACTCTACAAGAGCTCCTTTTGATGTTTGTTGGAAGCTGATTAATGCTGTTGCAACAGAAGGTCATATGGATGCTTTAACCGTAGTGGATACTTTTGGTGTATGTTCACCTCATGCAATGTTTTATTTTGTAAAAAAGATTAAAGAAAGAGTGGATAAACCATTAGAGATACACTGCCATAACGATTTTGGTTTAGCTGTTGCTAACACTATAAATGCTGTTGCAGCAGGTGTGGAGATTGTTCATACAACGGTAAACGGTATTGGGGAAAGAGCTGGAGGTGCATCTTTAGAGGAGGTTACAACTGCTCTTAGGCTTTTGTATGGTGTTGAAATGAATATAAAGTTTGAAAAGCTTAGACAGTTATCAAAACTGGTGCAGGAATATTCTGGTGTAAAAATGCCGCCAAATAAAGCTATTGTTGGTGACAACATATTCTCAATAGAGTCAGGTATAATTGCTTCATGGTTTGAGCGTGTTGAAGAATTTGGGGTTCCACTTGAGATTTTTCCATTTTTACCAAGCTTTGTTGGATATGAATCTCCTAACATTGTGCTTGGAAAAAAGAGTGGAAGATCAAACATAACCTATAAGGCTAAAAAACTAGGGGTAACAGTTCCATCTGACAAGATTGATGATATTCTTATGAGGGTAAAGGAGAAATCTTATGAGAAAAAAGCTCTACTAGCTGATGATGAATTTATCTCCATGATTAAAACATTTAAACAAAGTTAAACAACAATATTTTTTCTAACCTTAGAATTTTAGGAATCTTAATCTAGGATTTTAAATTCTTTAAGCATGAGGTACTAAAGGTGTTTTCTAAGATAGTGGTTAAAGCTCCAGCTAGACTCCATCTTGGAATATTAGATATGAAAGGCGATTTAGGAAGAATTTACGGGTCTATTGGTGTTGCTTTAGAAAAACCAAAAACGGTAGTTGAAATAGCAAGATCCGATAGGTTTAAAATTTTAGGATTGGACGGATTTAAGGTTGACATCGAGGATAAGATTTTAGGCTTTCTTTCAAAACTTAACCTAAAACCCAAAGTTAAAATTCGAGTTTTAAATACGGCTCCTCTTCATGTTGGATTAGGCTCGGTAACACAGCTTTTACTTTCAATAGGTTTTGGATTGGTTAAACTGTTTAACCTTAAGCTTTCTGTTGAGGATGTTGCCAAACTTATGGGAAGGGGAGATGTTTCAGGCATAGGAACCTACGCTTTTAAGTTTGGAGGTTTTCTTGTTGATGGCGGACGAAAAACAGAGAACTCTTTAGAAATTCCCCCTCTCCTATTTAGATTTGATTTTCCAAAATCATGGGTTTTTGTTTTAGGTATTCCAAACATTAAAAGAGGGTTTGATGATGAAACTGAAAAAGTTATGATGGTAAGGGCTAGAGAAAGCTTAAAAAATAGAACTGTTAGTGAAGCTTCAAGAATAGTTTTAATGAAGCTTCTTCCATCTTTGCTTGAAAAGAATATAGTTGAGTTTGGTAAGGCTTTACTAATGCTTCAGTTTGAGGTGGGTAAAATGTTTTCTAAGGTTCAAGGTGGAGTTTTTAGACATCCAGTAATTCAGCATGGAATAGATTTCTTGCTTAAAGAAGGAGTATATGGTGGTGGTCAAAGTTCTTGGGGACCAACATTTTATGGTTTAGTTGAGGGTAAGGTTAAAGCTAAAAATTTAGCAGATAAGTTAACAAGTTTTCTTGGTAAAGAATGTGGTGGAGGCTTGGTTTTTTCTACTACTGCCAATAATTCTGGTGCAAAGGTTTTAGTCTACAAATAAGCCTTTAACACTTTCAATTTTTGGATGGTAGGTGTAGTCTAAAATAAAGTCTTTAGTCTCCTTAATTTTCATCCAGTCGATTAATTCCTTAAATTTTCCTTCAGCCAAACCATCTCCAACAATAGCATATCCTTGAGCAGCCTCCTTAACACTTTTAGCTCCCTCAACCCGACCTATCTCCCTTACCTCAGCTATTTCCTCCAACCTTCCAACCAGCTCATCCTTAACATTCTTTATTCTTGTAAGTCTACCTGAAATAAGAATCTCCCTTGGTTTTTGAACAGAAACAGTCATAGCCTTAACGTTTTTAATAACATTTTCAACCATAGCACTCCATGCTGTCTGACACAATTCATCTCTACCAATATTCTCTAAAACCTCCTCTGGACTTATCTTTCCTGTGATCGTAGCTACTCCTCCATGAAAAATGTCAGATTTTTCCCAAACACCAACCAGCTGAACAAGTTCAGCATCCATTGCTCCTATTGTTAAAAAACCCATCCCACCTGTTGTGCCACCAATCCCATCAACAATCCTACCGTTTTCAACACCTATTATGGCGTTATAGCCAAAACCCATCTCAACCAAAATAAATGAAACTTCTGAATAGGGAATTTTAAGTCTTTTAGACTGGTCATAAACACCTAAAACAGCTATACACATCTTATCAGCTGTTCCCATATCAAGCTTATTCAGTTTTCTATGCTTTGGAACAGTAGGAAGATGAACAACACCCGGAATATAAACAACATTCCATCCTTTTAACCGCATAGTAACAGCAGTTTTAGTCATAGCAGAATAAACCATTATTCCCGGCTCTTTCCTCTTTAAAGCATTCTCCAAATCTTCTCTCTTTAAGAGTAAAATATTTTTTAGATACCAATCCTCAACCTTTTCAGGAGGAATATTTTTAAGATAGGTTACCTTTACCCCGTATCCTGAAGGACCGACTATTAGGTCTAAAGGCATAGCCTCCTCAACAGCACCAATTAAGACATCTGGTTTTTCAGCAACCTCAAAAGTATCTACAACCTTCTCATAGAAAACTGAACCATCTTCCAAGCCGCAAAAATCAAAGCTTCTAGTACCAGGGTCTATACCTAAAACTCTAACCAACTAAAATTTACCTCCACCGCCTTATTAATCTAGGAATTATTCAACGGGTATCCTAAAACCTGTAATCTTTTTGGGTAGAACTATCTCAAGAATTCCTCCTTTAAACCTTGCTCTTGCTTTTTGAGGTTCAACTGCAACAGGAAGCCTAACAGTTTTTTTGAAAACATCAAATTCAGCTTCTCTTTGAATAGCTCCATATTGGCTAAGTCTTACACATTCCCTCATAGGAGCCTCTATCTTTACCATGTTCTCGGTAACATTAACCTTTATATCTTCTTTTTTTACACATGGAAGATCTACAGTTATTATTATGCTTTCTTCTGTTTCTCTAACATGGGTTAGGGGTTGAAGTTCTCTTCCTGAAACATTATGCATGGGGGTTTCTGGTGGAAACAACGGTTCCATAATTTCTTCAAACATACGGTTTATCTGATTTCTTAACTCCTCAAAAAGCTCAAAAACTGAGCGTCTTCTACGTGTCGACATTCTTTCAACCCCCTACACATATATTCCTCGAAGCTCTTGTTCTTGAACCTTCTGAAGACTTCTCATCTGTTCTCTTGTTCTACGCATAAGCTCTCTAGCTTTAATCCTTATTTCCTCCTCTTTCTCCAATAAACTTTTAACATCAACATTAATAGATAGAAGATTGTTTAAACTTTCAATAGTTGAAGCTGCTGCTCCTGGGTCTGGAAACTGGAGGTGGGCTTCTGCTAGAAGAGTTATGTTTGGCTGTTTCTCCTTCATACATTCCCTTATTAGTAAAGCATAAATTCCAACCAAAATTCCTTCTTCAAAAGGTTGAATTTTAGCTTCTTGAAGAATTTTTCTTGCCTCATCTGTACTTCCAATACCATAAACTGTTGGTTTTTCAATTTCAAGCCTATTGGGTACAGCCATTCCTGTTAATCCGATTACAAGCTTTGCATTAAGCTGTTTAGCCCATAAAGTAATTGTTTTTGATAGGTCATAAATAACCTGAGGTGGAAGAATAGTTTCAGTAATAACTGCTAAAAGTTCCCCTAAACCAAAAACTCTTATCTGATGTTTAGGTTCATTCTCATGAACTACAACTACTGGTGGGAGAATATCGGATTCTATATAACCTACCTCTTTCATGTTTAAAGACTGAATAATATGGGAGGTTGCTATTGGCCCAACCAAACCAACATCCGGAACCCCAACAAGAATCGAAGGGTTTTTTGCTTCTATCTCAACAGTTTCAACAACACTCATTTCGTTAAACTTTCTTATATTCAACCCTAAAACCACCAACTAAAATTTTCTGTTAAACTAAACTATACAAGATATAATTTACAAGTTAGGCAGAACTTAAAAGTTTTTTCAATACTGTTTTTTAGCAGTCCGAAAAGCTTATAAAATAAGCTTAATTTTTTCTCTTCAGCCTTTTTAGGTTAACCTAAAAAGAATGTAAACAAGTTATGAGATCTATTGGCATAGAAAATTTTCTAAAACCTAATAAACCTAATAAAGCCGGTTTGGGGAAGAATTATGGGTTTACCCCAAACCAACAAGGAAAAAGACAGGTTAGAGGAAGTAAAAGAAGAAGAAAGTACAGGAGAAAACGAGAAGATTAAAAACTTAAAAAGAGAGGTTGAAGAGTTAAAGAAGGCTTTAGAAGAGGAACGTAAAAAGGCTGAAGATTACCTTATACGTTTAAAGTATCTTCAGGCTGACTTCGAAAACTACCAGAAAAGGGTTAAAAAGGAAATTGAGGAAGCCGTAAGATTAGAAGTTGAAAAACTTATTTTAAAACTTTTAAATGTTTTAGATAACCTTGAGCTTGCATTAAAAATTGGAAGAGAGACAAATAATAAAGAAGCGTTAGTTAAGGGTGTGGAGCTAACCTTAAATGGGTTAAAAGAAGCCTTAAAAGAGGAAGGTTTGGTTGGTATTGAAGCTTTAGGTAAACCTTTTGACCCAAACCTTCATGAGGCTGTGGAACAGATTCAAACAAACAACCCGCCAGATAATATTGTTGTTGAAGAGTTAAGAAAAGGCTACATTTTAAGAGGTAAAGTGATTAGGCCAAGTATGGTTAAAGTTGCAAGGCTTATTAGCAGTTAAACCCTTGGGGGTGTAAGTTTTGGGTAAGATTATAGGTATAGATCTTGGAACAAGCAACTCAGCAGCAGCTGTACTTATAGGTGGAAAACCTGTAATTATTCCAAGTAGTGAAGGTGTAACTCTTTACGGTAAAGCCTTCCCATCCTATGTAGCTTTCACAAAGGATGGTCAACTGCTTGTTGGTGAACCTGCAAGAAGACAGGCTATAACAAACCCTGAAGGAACCGTTACAGCCTTTAAACGAAAGATGGGTACAGACTACAAATACAAGATTTATGGGAAAGAATGGACACCCCAACAACTTTCAGCGTTTCTTCTTCAAAAAATTAAGAGGGATGCTGAAGCCTTTCTTGGAGAAAAAGTTGATAAGGCTGTTATTACTGTTCCAGCCTACTTTAATGATAATCAAAGACAGGCAACAAAAGATGCTGCTGCTATAGCTGGTATTGAGGTTGCAAGAATAATTAATGAGCCTACAGCAGCTTCCTTGGCTTATGGTTTAGATAAAGCTGGAAAAGAGCTAAGAATAATGGTTTTTGATCTTGGTGGAGGAACCTTAGATGTAACAATTCTAGAGTTTGGTGGAGGTGTTTTTGAGGTTAAAGCTACAAGTGGAGACACTCAACTTGGAGGAACAGACATGGATAATGCACTTGTAGACTACATTGTAAACGAGTTTAAGAAGGAAACTGGAATCGACTTAAGGAAAGATCATATGGCTATGATGCGTGTAAGAGAAGCTGCGGAGAAAGCAAAAATTGAACTTTCAACATCTGTAACAACAGACATAAACATACCGTTTATTGCTATGGATTCAAGTGGACCTAAACATCTAACAATGACTCTTACAAGAGCAAAACTTGAGGAACTTGTGAGACCTATTGTTGAACGTTGTAGAGGACCTATGATGCAAGCCTTAGCAGACGCAAAAATGAAGCCTGAAGATATTGACAAAATCATTCTTGTTGGCGGACCTACAAGAATGCCTATAGTTCAAAAATTTGTTGAGGAGGTTATGGGTAAACCTCCAGAAAGAGGAATAGACCCTATGGAATGTGTAGCTATGGGTGCAGCTATTCAAGCAGGAATAATAACAGGAGAAATTAAGGATGTTCTCCTACTGGATGTTACACCTTTATCTCTTGGAGTTGAAACTCTTGGCGGAATATTTACAAAAATAATTGAAAGAAACACAACAATACCATGTAGAAAAAGCCAAATATTTACAACAGCAGAAGACTTTCAAACAGCTGTTACAATCAAAGTTTATCAGGGTGAAAGACCTATGGCTTCTGATAATGTTCTACTTGGACAGTTTAACCTTACAGGTATTCCTCCAGCACCTAGAGGAGTTCCCCAAATAGAAGTAACTTTTGACATAGATGTTAACGGGATTCTAAATGTTACAGCAAAAGACCTTGCAACAGGAAAGGAAGAAAAACTTACAATAACAGCTCCTCATAGACTTTCAAAGGAAGAGATTGAAAGAATGATTAAAGAAGCTGAACAATATGCTGAGCAGGATAAGAAAAGAAAAGAGGAAGCTGAAATTAGAAACACAGCTGACTCTTTAATTTATACAGCTGAAAAAACTAAGAGAGAGCTTAAAGACAAGCTTACAAAAGACCAGATAGATAAGATAGATAAGGCAGTAGCTGAGCTAAAGGAAGCTTTGATTGGGAAAGATATTGAAAAGATTAGAATAAAAAATGAGGAGCTTTCAAAGGTTCTTCAAGAAGTTGGTGCTGCTATGTATAGGGAGGCAGCAGCACGATATGCTCAGCAAACCCAGCAACAAAGTTCTAGTCAAACCAAGACTTCCCATGGGTCCTCCTCAAAAGAAAAAGTTGTTGATGCGGATTATGAGGTGGTAGGTGAGGAGAAAAAGTAGGTTGACTGGAACCTTTTTAAGGTTTTACTAATTTTTTGTAGATGAAGTCTTTATGGTTACAAAAAAAGATTACTATGAGATTCTCGGTGTTCCAAGAAATGCAACAAAGGAGGAGATTAAGGCTGCTTACCGTAGGTTAGCTATGCAATACCATCCAGACAGAAATAAGTCACCTGATGCTGCTGAAAAGTTTAAGGAAATATCTGAAGCATATGCTGTTCTTTCAGATGATGAGAAAAGAAGACTTTATGATATGTATGGGCATGCTGGTCTTGAGGGTAAGTATACACCTGAAGATATTTTTGGTGGAATAGATTTTGAGGATATTTTTAAGGACCTTTTCAGTTTTAGTGAGTTTGACAGAATTTTTGACATGTTTTTTGGTGGAAGAAAACCTAGAGCAAGAGAAGAATACTATGAGGTTTATGAGCGTGGAGCAGACCTAACTTATGACCTAGAAATAAGCCTTGAAGATGTGGTTTCAGGGTTAAAAACCGTTATTGAGGTTCCAAGAACGGAGATTTGTGATCTATGTCATGGGTCAAGAACAAAACCAGGTACGGCTCCTAAAACATGTCCAAAATGTCATGGTACTGGAAAAATTCAGATTAGTAGAACCTCGGGGTTTACAAGATTTGTCCAAATTTTTACATGTGATTTTTGTCATGGAGAAGGTAAATTTATAGATTCACCATGTCCTAAGTGTGGTGGTACTGGAAAAATTCAGCGTCTAAGAAAGATTCGTGTAAAAATCCCCCCTGGCGTAGATGAAGGATACCATCTAAGGTTAGTTGGTGAAGGTGAACCAAGTTTTGGTAGAGGACCTCCAGGAGACCTCTACATAGTTATTCATGTTAAACCTCACCCAATTTTTACTAGGGAAGGAAACAACATTATTTGTGAAGTTCCAGTAAGCTTTACATGGGCTTCACTTGGTGCTGAAATAGAAGTTCCAACACTTGAGGGTAAAACAACAATTAAAATTCCTCCAGGAACCCAGACTAGTGATGTTTTTAGGTTAAGGGGTAAAGGTTTACCTGAAGTTGGTGGTGGGAAACGTGGAGACCAAATAGTAAAGATTAGGGTTGAAACACCAAAAAATCTTACAGAAAAACAAAAAAAGCTACTCTTAGAGTTTGCTAAAGAGAGAGGAGAAGAAAAAAATATTTTAAAAGCTCGTTTTGTTTCAGAAGTTTAGAAATGCTAATTAACGTTGGTGTTGAAATAGCATACTAGATTCGGGTTGTGGTAATGTGGGAGCTTGGGGGTCACGGATAAGCCCAACAGAAATAGAAGACCTTATTTATGAGGACGTTAGGATAACCAGAGCAAACGCACCAAAATTTGGGCTTAACGGAAAGGAAATTGATATTTGGAGTGAACCCTACATTCACTATCACTCAAAAACACCAATAGACTATGTAACCGAAAAAATTTTAGAATGTGAAAAGAAAGGAATAGACATATTTCCAGGTATTGTTGGAAAAGAAAAAGAAAAGGAACTTGTAAAAAATGCTTTACTCTCAGGCTCTCCAATACTGTTTAAAGGTAGAAAAGGTTATGGTAAAACAACCTTTTCAAAAGCTATAGCAGAACTTCTTCCACCAAAACTTCTTGCAGTTAAAGGCTGCAAAATCTACGATGATCCAACAAGACCTTCATGTTTTTCATGTAAAAAGAAACTTTTAGAAAACAATTTTGTTGAACTTACATGGGTTCCAAGAATATGGGTTAGAATTCCAGGAGACCCCATGCTAACAACAAGACAATTAATCGGTGGAATTTCAATTCAAAAAATTAGGGAGGGTTATGATTTAGACCATCCAGAAGTTTTTGTTCCTGGAAGAGCTTTAAAGGCTAATAGAGGCGTAGGATATTTTGATGAGTTAGGAGCAGTTCCATCTTCACTTCAAACACTTCTCCACGAATTTTTTGAGGAACATCAAATAACAACCGTTGAAGGAGATATTATCCCATTTAAAATTAATACGCTTGAATTAGCTTCAACAAACCCAGCAAACTATAGGGGAACAAACCCCATTAAAGAGCCTCTTCTGGATAGAATGGAGGAAATTGAAATAGGTCCACCAGAAACCTTAGAAGAGGAAATTGAGATTGGTTTAAGAAACATGTATTATACAAAATGGAAAAAACAAAAACCAAAAATTCCTTCTTGGCATCTAAAAATTCTTGCAAGAACTGTTAGATATGCAAGAAACAAAGAAAAGTGTGATATTGCAAGAAAAATTGAATCGGAGCCTTCATGTAGAGCCACCATAAAGCTTTACGACCATCTTCAATCAAAAGCTATAAGGTCTGGAAGAACGGTTCCATTACTAATAGACTATGGTAAATCTCTTAATATTGTAAAACTTGCTCTTAGAGGAAGAATTGAGGTTGAGTATGGGCTTGAGGAGAGAAAAGATGAAATTATAGAAAAACTTTTTGATAGAGCTTTAAAAAGAACGTGTGAAGAGATTTATGCTAAGATGCCTCAGGATAAATTTGAAGAGTTTTACATGGCTTTAATAAATTGCTCAACCAGATTTAATGGTGAAAACTATATCCCAATAGATCTTGCTATAGTTCCAAAGCTGAAAAAACATGAAGTCATAAATCTCTATGTTTTAAAAGTTTTAGATTCAGAGGAAATTGATGATGAACTTTATCTTTCAACTGTTGAAATAATTTTAAGAGCAATGTCTCTTTGTATTCCAAGATATGTTGGCCAAAAAGATGGCGGATACATTTTACGTGAGATTGTTGAAGATGAAACCAGAATGTGAGCTTTGTAAAGAGGAAAAAAGAGAAACTTTTTCCTCCATATTTGGTGAGCATTTAACGGAGGAGGTAGTTTATAAGCTTTTTAACCTTGATCTTGTAAGCCGTGAAAGATTTTTTAGAGATCTTCAAATTGAAAATTTAATCCGATCTTATCTTGAATCATTTAACAGTAAAAGTATGGAGTATCAGCTTGAGAGATATATGAGATGGCTTGGAATAGACCAGGAAAAAATAGAGGAATACTTAAAAACTAAGGAAGCATGGGAAAAACTTGTAGAAAAAATAAAGAAGGGTGAAATAAATCCTTCTGACCTTTCAGCAGAAGAATTAATTAGAACTTTCCCAAGTCAAGTAACAGAAGAATTGGCTAAGGAGGAGTTACTTAGCCTTAAGGTTTATAGTTATAGATTGTATCCTCATCTTTTAATGGTTCAACCTGAATTTACAGAAAAAAGTGAAAAGATAATAGCTAAAAAAGTTTTGGAGGAGGCTTTTCTTAACCTTAGAAAACAGTCGGTAGGAATTCATGAGGTGGATGAAACAGGGTTTGGGATATCGTCATCCCACATTCTCCACGAGTTTGATGAATTTCAACACACCTATGACATGTTAGATATTCAGGAGACCCTTATAAGCACAGCGATTCGTGATCCTGTTAACCTTGAAATTTCAAAGGATGATCTTAAAGCTAGAATTCCTATTCATAAAGCAAAATCTTCAAACGTTATTCTTATAGACTCATCTTATTCTATGCGTGGGGTAAAATTTAGAGGAGGAATAATGGCTGCCTTAGCTTTAAAAGAGCTTCTTCAAACAGAGTATAAAGAAGATAAACTCTTTATTGTTGCATATAACCATAAACCTCAAATTTTAGCTTCAGGAGAAATTATAAAGCTAAAACCTTACGGTTATACGGATATAGGTTTAGCTTTAGAGTTTTCTTTAAGGCTTCTCCTAAAAGAAGAAGGAAACAAAAACATATTTTTGATAACAGACGGTGAGCCAACAGCAACCCACCGTAGAAATCAAACCCCTGAAGAAAGTGCTTTTAGAGCTGCATATATTGCTGGGAAGATGGATGTAAGCTTAAACATAATAATGTTAGATTACCGTCCAGAGTTACGGTTCATATGTGAAAAAATGGTTAGACTAAATGGAAATGCTACTTTAACTCATGTTAGAAACCCATTAAACCTAAAAGAATTTATAATTAAATCCTTTGTAGACCGTAAAAAAAGAGGAGTTAAACTCTAAAGCATTTAAGCCTGAACTAATTTTTCCAAACTAGTAAGGTAAAATTTTTACCTGAGAAAAACAACAAAACTTTTAATTTTAACATAAGAATTCTAGCAACTCTTAATTAAGTTATTTATAGTAGGCGAAATATCTTGGATTTAACACCTTTACTAACATCGTTTGGCATAATAGCTATAGCTGAATTGGGAGATAAAACACAGCTTACTGTTATAACTTTATCTACCAGGTATAAGCCTTTACCTGTTTTTTTAGGGGCTATAGTTGCTTTTTCTCTAATCAACGGGGTGAGCGTGTTAATTGGTGAAACTATAGCAGAATATATTCCCTTGTTTTGGGTTAAAGTAGGTTCAGGAATAGCTTTCGTTTTGTTTGGAGTTTATAGCCTTATTTCTAAGGTGGAGGAAGAGTAAGAATAAAATATGGTAGATATGCTGTTCTCTCAAGTTTTTTATTGATTGCTCTTATGGAACTAGGGGATAAGACACAGCTTGCAACAATAGTTTTAGCAGCAAGATATCTCAATCCAGTCTTAGTTTTTACAGGTGTAATGCTTGCTTACTTTATCCTAACAGTTGTTGGAATAATAATCGGATTCAAAATTTCAAGACTAATTCCAAGAAGAAAAATGAGAGTGATAGCATCCTCAATTTTTATCTTATTTGGCATTTTATTTTTGCTTAATAGTGTAGCTGTTTTCTCAACAACCTTATAGGTAGGAAACAGTATAAAAGCCAAGATTTAAGTTTTATATTTAAGGTAAACTTTCTAGTTAAAGAAGTTGTGGTGTAATTTATGGGTTTGGATGAGTCTTTAATTACAAGGGCTATAGTAGACAGTTTTACTGAAGATTTTACAAGAATCACTAATGTTGATGTGGTTGTTGTTGGAGCAGGACCCTCAGGTGTTACAGCTGCAAGATACCTTGCAAAAGAAGGTTTTTCAGTTGTTGTCTTTGAAAGGAATCTTTATGTTGGTGGAGGAATATGGGGTGGAGGAATAATGTTTCCAAAAATTGTTGTTCAAGAAGAAGCAAAAACTATACTTGAAGAAGTTGGTGTTAAACCAAAAAAAGTTTCTCAGGGAGTTTATGTTGCAGATCCTGTTGAAACTGTTTCAAAATGTACTGTTTCAGCTATAGAGGCTGGAGCAAAAATTATGGTTGGGTTTAATGTTGAAGATGTTGTTATTAGGGGGTTTGGAGAAAGTCTTCAGGTTTGTGGTGTTGTTTTAAACTGGACTGCTGTAGAAAAAGCTGGTTTACATGTGGATCCTGTAGCGGTAAAATCTAAGGTTGTTGTAGATTCTACAGGTCATGAGGCTAGTGTTGTAAGGGTTACCGTAAGAAAGCTTCCGGAAGCTAAACTTCAAACAAAAACTGGGGAAATTATGGGTGAAAAACCTATGTGGGTTGAGGTTGGTGAGGCTGAGGTTGTAAAAAATACATGTGAAGTTTTACCTGGACTTTTTGTTGCTGGGATGGCTGCAAGCACAGTTTTTGGCTCTCCCAGAATGGGACCAATTTTTGGGGGTATGTTTCTCTCCGGTAAAAAAGTTGCTGATCTTGTTAGTAGAAAGCTAAGAAAAAGTTAGGTGGCTTTAATTCATAAGTTAAACATTTTTGGATTTGGTGAAAGTTTTGGGTTTAGAAGAATCTAAACTTAAAAAATATTTAAATCTTCAAAGAGAGTTTGCCAGAAAGGATTACATTAATCTTAATCCAATTCAGCGGGGAGGAATTTTAACAGAGGAAGCTCGTAAAGCCCTAATTGAGTTTGGTGACGGTTATTCTGTTTGTGATTGGTGTCCTCCAAAAACTCCAAGACTTGATATGATTAATAGGCCACCTATCCATGACTTTCTTGAGGATCTTGCAAGCTTCTTAAACATGGATGTTGTTAGAGTTGTTACAAGGTGTAGAGAAGCAAAATTTATAGTTTTTCGTATGTTGGGGAAACCTGGAGATTATGTTGTTGTTGACAGTTTAGCTCATTATACTACCTATCTGGCTGCTGAAGCTGCTGGACTAAAAATCAAGGAAGTACCTCATTCTGGCTATCCAGAGTATAGGCTAAATCTAGATGCTTATGCTGAAAAAATTGAAGAAGTAAAAAAAGAGACAGGAAAACCTCCTGTTGCTGTTCTTCTTACTCATGTTGATAGCTTTTATGGAAATTTAAATGATGCTTCCTATGTTGCGAAGATATGTCATGAGTATGAAGTTCCCTTTATACTTAATGCAGCTTATACTGCTGGTGTTATGCCTGTAGACGGAAAGAATTTAGATGTTGATGTTTTAGTAGGTAGTGGACATAAAAGCTGGGCTGCAAGCGCCCCCACAGGGATTTTAGCTTTAAAGGAAGATTTAAGCAAAAAAATTCTTTTAAGGTCTAGTGTTGTGGGTGATTGGAGTGGAAGAAAGTTTCCTATAAAAGAGTTGCCCTTGCTTGGTTGTACTGTGATGGGTGCTCCTCTTATAACCTTAATGGCTTCCTTCCCACACATCATCAAAAGAGTAAAAAACTGGAACGAAGAAATCAAAAAAGCAAGACACCTCATAGAACAACTAGAAAGAATAGAAGGAACAAAACAGTTAGGAGTTAAACCAAAAAACCATACACTAGTCCATGTTGAATCTTTAGGCTTTTATAAGATATCCAAATCTCATAAAAGAAGAGGCTTTTTCCTGTATGATGAGTTAAAAGAAAGGAAAATTGTTGGTATCCAACCTGGATTAACCAAACACTTTGAACTTAATGTTTACGGGTTAACCTGGGATCAAGTTAAATATGTTGCTGAAAGTTTCCTAGAAATAGCAAAGAAATACGGGTTAAACATAAGCTGAAACAGGAGGTCAGACGGGTAAATTTAAGCCATAGCCTTACCTTTTCCGGCTTGCTAGACCCTCTCCTCATCATCCAAAATTTTATTTTAAGAAATCCTCCTATTAAATAATTTTTACTTTAACCTAAACACAACACAATTATAGGATTGCTTAAAGCAAAATTCTAATAGAGACAATGGGCCCGTGGCGCAGTCAGGATAGCGCGGCAGCCTCCTAAGTTGTAGGTCGTGGGTTC
>CAZAHF010000027.1:0-9483 GCA_964484995.1 uncultured Candidatus Bathyarchaeia archaeon
TTGTAAGAAAAGTTGGATGGGATATTTATCCAATAGGTCCTAAAGACATATCTCCAGAAAAAATTCCTTGTGCTATTTCGGTTGGTATCGTGTTTATTCAGTAAACCCAAAAAGTAGGACACGATTTTTCATCAATCTTTTCTCTTACCGAGAGAAATTTTTGTGTAAAAATTTAGGGAAAAGACTTAAGAAATAACATTATAGTTAACTGTTTTATGGGTGAAGGTAACAGAATTATGTAAGTTGATGGTGTGATGGTGGGGCTTGAAGCTGTCCAAATCTATGCCATCATAATCTTTCTTGCAACAATCGCTGTTATCATTTTAGGTGTTATTGATAGAGCTGTGGCAGCCTTTTTCGGTGTTATTCTAATGATTATATTTGGTGTTATGAATGAGATTCAGGCTTTTACTTTTGTTGATTGGAATGTTATAGGTATCCTATTTGGTATATGGGTTATTGCAGGATACTTTGGTAAGTCAGGTATACCTGAAGTGATTGCTTTAAAGTCTCTAAAAGTCTCTGGCGGAAATCTTGCAACATTTATAGTTCTGTTGGGTGTTTTCTCAGCCTTTATTTCAATGTTTGTTGATAATGTTGTTGTTATTTTGATGATGGCTCCAATCGTTTTACATGTAACAAGAAAATTAAATCTAAACCCAGCTCCCCCTATACTGTTTATTGCTTTATGTGCAAACTTTATGGGTACAGCCCTACTTTTAGGCGATCTCCCCCCTCAGATGTTGCATAGTGTAAGCAGTATAGAATTTTTAGAGTTTATTTGGCAGTTTGGTAGACCGTCATCCTTCCCTATACTCCTACTAACATTTGTTGTGGTTGTTCTGTTTTTCTGGTTAAAGTTTCAAAGAATGTTTACAAATAAGATTATAAACCTAGAATTTAAAAATGAAAAAACTGGTGTTAAGGATAAACGTTTTGCATCTATTGTTTGTTTAATGTTTTTTATTACAGTTTTTGCTATGGCTCTTAGACAATTTTTTGGTGTAGCTTTAGGCTTTATCGCTGTCTCTGGAGCTGTAATGTTATCTTTAATTCTTGAAGTTTTTAGTAAAAAAATTAACAAGCCAAGTTTTGAAGAAATTCTTCGTGAGCTTGACTGGAGAGCAATCTTCTTCTATATTTTGCTTTTCTCGTTGGTTGGTGGAATTAATAATGTTGGTATAATTAAAATGTTTGCAGATATGATTTGTTACTGGTTTGGAAAAGATATTCTGACAGGTGTTACAATCTTATACTGGTTTTCCGCCGCTGTCTGTAGTGTTGTTGAACATGACGCATATATTCTAACATTTCTTTATACAATAAAAAACCTAGCAGTCTATCATGGGATTGAGCCTTGGCCCTTCTATTGGGCATTACTTTGGGCGGGGACACTTGGAAGCAACGCAACTGTTGCAGGTGCACCAGCTTTATATGTTGCCTTAAACATCTGCGAAAAAGAAGGAGGAAAAATCCCACTAAAAACCTTTTTTAGCTACAGCATACCCTTTGTTACAATATCCCTAATAGTATGCTATGTTTTAACATTAATCTTCTGGGTTTTACCCTACACCAACGGAGGTTTCCCATGTTTCTAAAACATCTAAACCCACAAAAACCCTTATCGTCTTAAGTTTTGTACAATAGGGAAATGGTAGCGGGGCGTGGATTTGAACCACGGATCTCAGGGTTATGAGCCCTGCGGGTTAACCTGGCTACCCCACCCCGCTACAAGACTATTTAATTACGGGTTTATTATAAAGTTTATTTGCCTTTTTCTGGCTAAAAGTCCTTTTTAGGGCTTAAGGTTAAAAAGTATGCTTAAAAAGCCAGTTTAAAATCTTCAAATTCACCTTTGTACTCCTCCCAAAAAACCTCAACTTTTTCTACTCTAGCTAGGGGTGGGCCTCGATGACAAAACTCTATAAGTCTTTCTACATCTTCTTTTTCACCTTCAAAAACAGCTTCAACTCTTCCGTCTGGAAGGTTTCTAACCCAGCCTTTCACATTTCTTTTTTTTGCTTCTTTTTTTGTCTCGTAACGGAAGAATACTCCTTGAACTCTGCCACTAATATAGACGTGGGCTCTAACTTTAGCCAACCTCAACCACCAACTAAAAGAGATTTTCTAAACCAAAAGATTAAATTTCTGTTTAAATTTAACAGTTACCCGGAGAAAAACCAGTATGGTTTAGGAAAGGTTAACCAATGGATTCTTTATGGCTTATAATTGTTTTTTGTTTAGCTGGTTTTTTCTTAAAGACTGCTGATTTTTTGGGTGAGAAAGGGTTTAAGGCTAAGGCTTTTTTAGCTTCAGGTTTGTCAGCTCTTCTTTTTTGGGTTCTTCTTAAAGCTAACAGTGAAACTGCAACCTTAATACTCTCAATAACTGTTGGGTGTGTTTTAGCTTTAAAAGTTGATAGACCAAACCTGGTTTTTGGTGTTGGTTTTTTAGCTTTCCTAGCTTTTATTTTTGGTTTTTGCTTTCCAATTTTTTGGCTTTTAGTCTTGCTTACAGCAGTAACAGTTTTAGACGAGTTTACTCATGAAAAACTTAAAAATATGTTTTTTAGGTTTAGAGGCTTCTTAAAAACAGTTGTGGTTATTTTGGCTTTTCTAGGTTTTTTAAGCTATCTAAACGCTTTAGGCTTTATTATTTTTGATTTAACCTACGACTTAACCGATGTTTGGCTAAAAAGGGTTAAGAGTTAAAAAGATTTTACTGTTTTACCCTGATAATCCTAGTGTTTTTATCAGTTTAAGTAGGCGTCTCTTTTTTATAAGAAACTCTTTTTTTGTGATTGTGTGTTTCATGGGGCATAGCTTGTCTATCTTAACGCCTAAACCATCAACCCAAACAACCGGATATATTCTACATCCTTCAGGTCTAAACCTATAAACCCTACATCTTTTTCTTTTCTTATCGTAGAAAAAACAGTATCCGTCAACATTTCTTAACTTAAACATGCCACCATTATAAACTGCAAATTCTTTAGGTTTAAATCCGGCTTTCTTAAGATGTTTAATGTCTGCTTTAGTTAAGGGCATATCTACCTTTTTACAGCATAAACCACAATGAATACAAATCATAATTTTTCATCATACTTTCGAATATTCTCTAAAAAGGAGAATTTTGGTCTACCGTAAAAATCTTCTTCTATAATAGTTTGAGTAGAGAGCTCCAGCTGGATTATGGGAAAGAACTCTATCTTTAACTATGAAGGTTGTGACTGGGGCTTTAGAATACTTTGAAAAAAGTATGTCATGTCCTATACATAACCCAACTATAATGTTTAGGTCTGTTTTTTCCTTGTTTAATATTAAAGCTTGACCTACAGGGTTACATGCAGACTCATACCTCTCATTTTTAATCTTTTCTAGTTTAAGATTTTCTTTTGATATTCCACAAACTTTACAGCAAACAGAGATTACCTGAAACTCTTTTTCTAGGATTTTATGAAGAACTTCTGCTTCATTTGAAAGACCTATACAGAAGGCTATACCTATACGTTTAAATCCCATCAGTCTACAAAACTCAATTAACTCTTCCAATCTTGTAAACTTCATGTAATATCTTGACTCAATTAATGCTGAAATCCTCATAATTTTAAGATCTTCGTCTGTAAGAGTTTTAAGCACCTCATCCTGAATGTTTATACAGTTTTTTCCCTCAAGATAACATTTTTTATCTTTACATAATGCACACTTCAACTTATCTTCACTTAGCTAAGGGATTATAGAGAGATATATTTTGTAAAGCTAAAAATTTAACTGTTATTTTTTATTTTTTTTTACATAGTAAATTATGGTCTGGTTTTTTCTCACTTTTCCTACAAGATTTTTCTCCTCGAGAAGTTTTAGATGAGCTAAGGTTTCTCCAACAGCCAAGTATTTTTGAAATAGAGGGAGTTCTTCCCATGAACCATAGTTTATATCCCAACTAATTTTTGAAGCTAACTCGTATGCTGAAAGCTCTTTGCCAGAGAGTTTTTTAAGAATTTCCTTAGACCTTTGTTCATGATGTTTTTTTAGCTGGCTAATTCTTTCCTTAAAGCTTGTAAAAATATCTTCATGAGCTGGAAGAACAACATCTACCTCAAGTTTTTCAACTTTTTCTAGACTTTCAAAATAGTCTTTTAGAGGGTTTAGATTTTCCGTGAGTGGAAAAATATTTGGGGTTATTGTTGGTAAAAGGTGGTCTCCGGAAATTAGTAGTCTTATTTTAGGTTCATAAAGACAAATATGGCCTGGAGAATGACCAGGTGTCCAAACAACCCTAAAACAGTAGTTTCCAACAACAATTTCTTCTCCATCTTCTAAAGTTATTGATGAACCTGAAATTTCCTTATAGATTGGTAAATATGTAAATGCTGGATGGTTTTTTGTTAGTTCATCTATAATTTTTTTAGGCATACCGTTAGCTAGGTGGAAAAGTTTTATTTTTTCTAGAAATCTGGAAAAGTTTGATGTTTCTTTTGATATTAACATCTCCTTTTTGTGGAGGAGAATCCTAATTTTTGGTGAAATTCTTTTTAGACGTAGAACAAGTCCAACATGGTCTATATGAAAATGGGTTAAGAGAATATCTGTTAAGTCTTTAGGTTTAACTTTAATCTCATTTAGCTGACCTATTAGACTATTAAAAGATTCTTCACAATCTAAACCCGTATCAACAAGTATATTTTTGTTCTCACCTTTAAGAAGGTATGCGTTTAAATGTTTTAGGGGAAGACCTGGTAAAGGGATTTTAAGTTGGAAAATGTTTAAGAAAACTTCTCTACTCATCTTTATTTTTTTCATTAAATAATGTGTCCTACGGAAGTTGTTTAAGGTTTTCCTTTTTCTTTTTCTTCAAACCCTAAAAGGATTAAGGCTCCAGGAAAGGATAGAAAAGCAGCCACATAAAAAATGTTTGTTAAACCAAAAAAGTCTGCTACTAATCCTCCAAGAGTTGCTCCTAAAGTCATTCCTATACTTATGGCTGTGGTAAATAAACCCATAGCTTCCCCAAATTTTTCTCTACCAGCTATATCTGCAACAGCTGCAGATGAAGCTGGAACAGTAAGTCCACCTGATAAACCAAAAATAATAAGAATTATGAGAAAACTAAGAAAACTTCTTGAAGCTCCTATAAATATTAGAGCTATAGCTCCTATTAAACAACCTAAAAACATCGGATACTTTCTACCATACCTATCTGAAATTTTGCCAAACTTTTTTTGAGAAAGTATTAAAGCTGAATGTTGAATTGTTAGAAGTAACCCTGTCTCCATTATACCTATACCAAACTCATGAGTTAACAACGGTAAAAAAGCAATTATAGATGATATTCCAATAGCAACAGTCATCCTTGAAAAAACCACTGAAAAAATGTTTTTATCTTTAAGTAAACCAAAACCATAAGAAATCTTAGGTTTTCCCTTTTTAAAGTCAGGTTTTTTTGATTCCTTTAACCTAAAAAGGCTTAGCAGAAAACCAGTAAAAGCTACAAGCGAACAGACATAGAAAGGCCAGTAAAAACCAGCTTTCGCCGCTAAAACTCCACCTATAAGTGGACCAAAACCTACCCCAGCAAAAAAAGCCATATTAAAAACACCCATAGCTTCACCTCTACGAGACTCCGGGAAAAGGTCAGCCACATAAGCCATAGCAGCCGGAATTACAAGTGCTGATGCAAACCCATGTAGTACCCTAAAAAGGATTAGTTGCTGAACATTAACAGCAAAAACATATAGGATTGAGGCTAGAGAAAAAAGAAGTGTACCTAAAACTATAAAGATTTTTCTTCCCCAAAAATCTGAGAGATTTCCTAGGGGAGTCATTGTTAAAGCTCTTGTAATAGCAAAAGATGAAAATACAAGTCCCACTTCAAAACCTGAAGCGCCAAGAGTCTCTGCATATAGGGGGAGTAGTGGAGCTATAAAACCTAAACCTAACATAACCGCAAAAATAGACAAACAAAGAACAATAATAGATCCTTTAGAGTCTACAACACCCTCACTCATAATAATCTAAACTTTTAATATTATACGATTTAAGATTACGCTCCAATAAATTTACTTGTTGAATGTTTGTTTTTACCGTTGGATAAGTTAACCTTAACCCTAAACTTGCTGTTGAAAAAACCTGTTTTTCCAGCCGCCCAAGCTTAATCTCTAAAACTTCTGGTATTAAATTGTTTACTAGTTGTTTTGAGGGGTTTCCCCAAATTAACCCTCTACAAAACGGGTCAACATAAATGTAGAATTCTTCACTCTTATAGTAGTATATGGCTTGGTCAGGAAAACCAAAAACAGGTTTTTCACGAATATAGAAAGGCCAAAGTTTGCATGGTTTGGGTTTTAATGATTGAAGTCCACAAAACTTTTTGTCTCCAACACTATAAAGGAATACACAGGAACCATCACTTCTCTTCCTTAGATAATATTTACTTATTCCTGGAGTTATAACTTCAAAACCGTAAAAACGGGTAATTTTTATCCATTCTTCGGTGGTAAGTTCAACAACATATCTTTTACAGCATTCACCACAATTGATACACGACCATGAGTGAACAAATTTCCATGGAACTGGTTTTCCTGAAGCTAAAAGTGTTTTTAAAGTTTCAAGCCAAAGGATGCCTTGAAGCATCCTCAAGATAAAAGAATTTTTAAACCTAACTTTTAAATTTTAAACCCTTTAATAGAGGTTTGGCTTCTTCTACGTTATGGTAGAAAAAAGTTATACATGTGTATGTAATATTGCTTGGGTTGGAAAATATAAGGCTAAAATTACAGTTTCAAATGATGGTGAAGGCTTTATAGTTGTTTCAAGACCTCAAGACACCTATAAAATCACTCCCTTATCAGTGTCAGCTTTGGATAAGCTTTATAGGCTTCTTCTTGAAAGCGGGGTAAACAGGGATAACGCATATAAGGTTGTTAAAAAGATAGAGAAGGACTTTGGTTTAAGTGATGAATGGTATACACTGTGGCAGAGCAGAAGCCAGTCTAAGATGGTAAAATTATAAATTCCTGGTTTTAGGATCCGGGTTAAAAAACTGTTTAGAAAACTTAACTTTTGCTAAGGTTAACCCTTAATTTAGAGTTGGATATAGACGCTTTAGTTGAAGTTGTTGTTAGAAGGTTTAAACGTAAGGAAAAAGTTGTTCATCCTCCAAGAGACCATAAAGATGGTAGGGTTGAATGTTATCTTGGTAGTCTTGTTCATGTTATAAACGTTTATGAGAGATGTGCTCATGCTTGTAGCTATTGTTATGTTGAATGGAAGCATTCTCCTCCAACAATAGTTGCTCATGAAAACCTTTTAGAGAGGGTTTTAAGAGACCTAAAAAAGTTCTATATTGGAAGAAAAGTCGTTTTAAACCTTGGCTCTGCAACAGACCCATACCAGCCGATTGAGGAAAAACTTAAACATACAAGAAAACTGGTTAAGCTCTTAAAAGAATGTAACCTAACGTTTTACCTTTGCACAAAATCAAACCTAATCTTACGTGACCTAGACCTCTATAAAGGGTATGAAAATGTTTGGATAGGTGTCAGTCTAACAAGCTTAGATGAAGAGTTTTCAAGGGTTTTTGAGCCTAACACACCAAACCCAAAAGCAAGACTAAACCTAGTAAAGAGACTTATAGATGCAGGGATACCGGTGGTTGTAAGGGTTTCACCGATAATACCGATGGTTAACGATAAACCTGACTGGCTGGAGGAAACCATAAGTGAACTAGCTAAAATTGGGGTTGAAAAGGTTACAGCTGACATACTTAAACTTGACAGATCAAAAATCATGTTTTACGGCTGGGAAAACATGCCTAAATGGAAAACACCACTAAAAAATTCACTTAAAACTTGGAGTAACATTACTGGTAAAAACAACCTTGAAGATAAACTAGAGAAACTATACTATAGAGATGGTGAAACTCTTTATGGTTATGTTGTCCCCCCGATAAGCTACAGGTTTAAGGTTTTATCTTTAGTTAAAAATGCATGTGACAAATATGGTTTAAAATTTTCAACTTGTAGGATGGGGGTTGATATAAAATATAAGCTTAACAGCTGGATTGAAAATGGAAAGTTTAGATGTGCATGTTACATGAAAAATCCAGTAAAAGTAAGATTTAAAAAAATTAGAGAAGCTGAGGAATCTCTTAAAAAAATAAAGATTGAAGACTAGTATGCTATAATTAGGAATCAAGGAAAAGCTTAATTCTAAAAAAGTAGATATAAGTTTGGGTCTTGTAAGACCATTGAAACCCCATTTTTAGGTGAAAACCTCTATGGTTATGGTTTCTGTTGAGAAACCTGAAGATTTAACAGCAAACCTTTCACTTACAAGAGCCAGATATTATCCTGCAAGAGAAGAAGTTTCATTAGAAGTTACGGTTATGGTTGAATGTGGTGAAAAGCAAGCATCAAAACAGGTAACAATAACAACAGGTTCAGACATAGAAAACATTCAAAAAGAAATTAGTAAAAGAAGAGAGGCTGTTTATTCAACCTTAGAAAAATACCAGGAAAAAATAAAGAGTTTGCTTGTGCTAACCAGTCAGGTGGACGTTGAACTAGAAGAAATAGCTGAAAAACTTGGGGAAGCATGTAAGTAGCAGGATAAACTAGAGTTACCCTATAAGAATTCGTTTGGCGGAGTGCAAACTCTACAGTTTGGGCAATCTATGATACAGTAGAGTGTTACTGTCTCTTTTCCCTCGTTTACTAGTGAATGTGGCTCCCAAGGATACGTATAAAAAACATCTCCAGAACCTAAAACCACAGAATTTTTACTTAAGACTTCTGTTTTCCCTCCTTTCCTAACAAGACAAACTTTACCCTTAGTTGCTACCTTTACCTTACCAGACATTATGATTACAATCTCTTGGTAAAAATGGTTGTGAAATGGGATTTTTGCACCTGGTTTAAGCTCAAAAAATCTTAGTGCAACCTGTTTTCTATAGTTTTCATCTCCCACCATTTCATGTATTATCCAACGCATTTTTACATTTTTAACAGGCTTCTTTTTTCCTTCATAGGTAAGCTGTGTTACAGGTCTTAGTGGAAGCTCGTTTATGTTTCGTACAATCAATCTACCCACCAACCGTCCTATGGAATTGTCTTTTTCTCAGCTAAACCTGGCCCATGACATGGAATAACTATGTCTGCTATCGTTTTTACTCTTAAGGTGCTGTTATAGGCCTGAAGCAAATCTGTTGCAATATTTGGAGTAAAAACTTCCCAATGCCCATAGGGACCCTTAAATTCATCTGGAAGCACATCCTTTGGTGTTTTAAATGTATCATAGGTTGAGCAAAAACCAGCTATTACAGCTAATCCTTTTTTTGTTTCTACAGCAACTGACTGTGTTCCTGGTGTATGGCCTGGTGTCCATAAGATTTTTACACCTTCAGCAACTTCAAAATCGCCTTTTATAAGCATAATTTTCATGTTTTTATACAGTTCTTTAGGATAAAATTGTGCTTGAAGGGGATGTG
>CAZAHF010000027.1:9583-15352 GCA_964484995.1 uncultured Candidatus Bathyarchaeia archaeon
ATTTTCATGTTTTTATACAGTTCTTTAGGATAAAATTGTGCTTGAAGGGGATGTGGTGCCATAGCAAAAATCCATTCATCCTCCTGTATTATTGCTTTAGCATGAGAAACTTTATCATGGTATCCACAATGGTCATGGTGTAAATGTGTATAAATAACAATATCAATGTCTTTTGGTGATAAACCAACAGAATCCAAACCTTCCTCAAAAGTTTGAAAATCTCTTCCTTTTCCAGGCCAATATTTAGCCATCAAATCTTTGTAGGAGCCAGTGTCAACAAGTATGTTTTTGTCAGGGCCTTCTATGTAGAAAATTGCAACATCAAGTTTTGTTATCTGACCAGCAAAACACATATAGGTAAAACCTGACTTATCTCCTTCTAACTCACCTAAAACTATAGGTTTTATTACATTTACCATAAACTCACCTCGATAGTTCTCTAATAAAAGATTCAGCCTTGAAAAATATACAAGTTTTATGGTTAAGCTTGTTTAACTAACAAAACTTAAAAGGAGCAGTTTTCTTATCCGAGTAAGAAAAATAGCTTGGAGAGTTTGGGTTGTGGCAATTCTAGTTTTTCCTGGGAAGGGTGGAACTGGAAAAACCACTCTTTCCGCCTTAACAGTAAAATATTTTGCTGAGAAGGGGGAAATTACCCTTGCATTAGATTTTGACCCTGACTCACATCTACATAAACTTCTAGGTTTACCGTTAAAAAAGACTGTAGGCCAGGTTGTGGATAGGGTTCATAAAGAAAAGAAGGCTGAGCTTGAACCAAAAAAACCTTTAGATGTTTCAGATCACGAATATTTTTTGTCTCTTATAGCTAAAGATGTTTTTGTTGAAGGAGAAAAATTTGACATATTAACCCTAGGAAAACCCTCAATAGACATAGACTGCTACTGCCCAGTTTTTATTTGGGCTGAATACGCGATAAACCAGATTATGAGAAGCTACGGTATGCCCTATAAACATATTGTTGTTGACTGTGATCCTGGAACTGAAATATTCCCAAGAAAAATACTTGACCATATTGCTCAAAACCGTGGAATAGACTATATCCTAGTTGTTTTAGACGGTTCAAGAATGAGTCTAGATACAGCAAAAGACATAATTAGAGAGGCTAAAAGTAGAAACCTTAAAGTCAGAAGAATCTACGGCATAGGTAACAGAGTTGACAACGAAGAAATCCAAAAACAGTTTATAGAAGTAGCCAAAAAAAACTATGAAATTGAGATTATAGGTTTTATTCCAACAGACCAAGAAATTAGTAAAAGAAGCCTACTAAACCAAAACATCCTAGACATCCCAAACTCCCCAGCCTACCAAGCCATAAAAAACATTCTTACAAAACTAAAAATCTAAAACCTATTAACAGTTAATAACCGTTAATAGTCTATTTTTAAAATAAACCTCTTTTTCTATGGGTATGGGAAGATAGCCAGAAAGCTGGGAAAATAGGGACCATAATGCTTAAAGATAACTCAAACTTTTAGCTTTTTAGTTTGGTGGGTTTGTTGCTTCCTTTTAGGGAGAGAAACATTATTAGGAAGGATTGGCGTAGGGTTGACCTTAAGGTTGCTTTTTGTTATCCGAATGTTTATAGGGCTGGTATGTCAGGTTTAACAGTTCAGGTTTTGTATGCTCTGCTAAATTCTAGAGAAGATGTTGTTTGTGAAAGATTTTTTCTTCCAACAAAAAATGAGTTTTTGTTAAGTGTTGAGTCAAATCAGCCTTTAAAAAATTTTGATGTTATAGCTTTTACGTTTCAATACGAGGAGGACTATGTTAATGCCTTAAAAATGCTTCTTAATTCTGGTATTGAAGTTTGGAGAGAAAAACGTAGGGTAAAGCCTTTACTTGTTGCTGGTGGACCGTGTGTTCTTGAAAATCCAGCACCACTAAAAAGTTTTTTTGACTTGTTTGTTGTTGGGGAAATTGAACCTATTCTTGACGATTTTGTTGATAGACTTAAGGATGCTGTTAAAAAAAGAACTGTAGAAAATTTTGAGGGTAAGGACGGCTATCTTACATATGGTTTAGAAAAAACAAGAAGAGTTTATGTTAAAAATCTTGATGAAGCTCCCCATCCCATAGCTCAAATTACCCCGGAAAATATGGTTGAAGACGCCTATATGCCAATTTTTGGTAAAACTTTTTTGGTTGAGGTTGTTCGTGGCTGCCCAAGAAAATGTCGGTTTTGTTTAATCAGTCATGTTGCAAATCCGCTTAGGGAAAGAAGCCTAAAAAGACTTGAGGAGATAGTTGTTGATGGTGTAAAGTATACTGGTGTTTCAAAGGTTACTTTAATTGGTGCAGGAATAGCCTACTATCCAAAACTAGAAGACTTATGTGAATTTATTGTAAGTCATGGTTTACAGGTTTCAGTTTCAGCTTTATCAGCAGAACTTATAACAGAAAAACTTGTTAAATATCTGGTTAAAGGTGGGGAAAAAACTTTAACCATTGCTCCAGAAACAGGCTGTGAAAAACTAAGAAGCCTAATAGGTAAGCCAGTGTCAAATAAGAAGATTATTGAAGCTTCAAAAATAGCTTTAGACTGTGGAATTAGAAACTTAAAACTTTATTTTATGGTTGGCTTACCAAACGAGAAAGAAGAGGACTTAGATAAGATTGTTAAGCTTTCAAAAGAAATTGGTGAACTTGGGTTTAGAAAAGGGTCTGTAAGGCTAAGCATAAATCCGCTTATACCAAAACCACATACCCCACTTCAGTTTTATAGGATTAGGTCTGTGGAATACCTAAAAAAAGCCTATACAAGAATTAGAAGAGAGCTGGCAAGGGATACTAGGTTTAAGGTTGAAACTCTTAATCCAAAACATGCACATATTCAGGCAGCATTATCAATAGGTGGTGAAGAGCTTGGAAGAATAATTTTTAAGGCAGCCGTTTATGGTGGTGGTTTAGGTGCTTGGCGTAAAGCCCTAAAAGAAGAGGGAAAAACTCTTGAAATGCTTCTTAACCCCCCAAAACCTGGGGAAAAACCTGTTTGGAGTATGGTTGATGTTGGTTTAGACGAAAAACTTTTAGCTAAAGAATATTCACGAATCTTAGAAGGCTAAACTGGGAAGATGGTTTGATTTATGGTTATGGTTGGTTTAACAGGAAAACCAAACGTGGGAAAAAGCACATTTTTTTCAGCAGCAACCCTAGCCACAGTTCCAATTGCAAACTATCCTTTTACAACAAAAAAAGCAAATGTAGGAGTAACCTATGCAACAACAAAATGTGTATGTAAAAAGTTAAACGTTCAGGATGAACCTGTAAATGCTCCATGTGTAGATGGGGTTAGATTTATTCCTGTTAAGCTTGTGGACTGCCCTGGGCTTGTTCCTGGAGCATGGAAAGGACGTGGACTTGGAAACCAGTTTTTAGATGAAATAAGACGTGCAGATGTTCTGCTGCTAATCTTGGATGCTGCTGGCTCAACAGATGAAGAAGGAAGACCATGTAAACCTGGAACAGGAGACCCTTTAAAAGATTTAAGGTTTCTTGAGGAAGAGTTTGACATGTGGATTTTTCAGATAATCAAAAAAGACTGGGAAAAACTTGCAAGAAAAGCTGAAACTTTAAGAGAGAACATATCAAACCTTCTAGCTGAAAAACTTGCTGGACTACAAATTAAAAAACATTTCATAACCAATGTTTTAGAGGAACTTGATATTCAGTCAAAAAAACCAACCCAATGGACTGAAGAAAACCTAAAAAATTTGGCTATAAAACTTAGAAAAGCTTCAAAACCAATTTTAATAGTTGCAAACAAAATAGACTTACCCTATGCGGAAGAAAATCTTGCTAGGTTAAAAGAAACAGGCTATCCGACAATTCCATGTTCTGCTGAAGCTGAATTAATTTTAAGAAGGGGAGCTGAAAAAGGTTTGATAGGATATAAGCCAGGGGACTCTGAATTTAAAATTTTAGATACAGATAGGTTAACTGAAAAGCAGATTGAAGCCTTAAACATTGTTAAGGAGAAAGTCCTAAACAAGTATGGTTCAACTGGTGTTCAAGAAGCTATAAACTTTTCACTTTTTAATTTACTTAACATGATTACGGTTTACCCTGTTGAAGATGAAAATAAGCTCACAGACCATAAAGGAAGAGTTTTACCTGACTGTTATCTTATCCCAAAAGGAACAACAGTAAAAGAATTTGCCTATATGATTCATACAGAGCTTGGTGAAAGCTTCATATACGCGGTTGAAGCTAAAGAAAAAAAGCGTGTTGGAGAAGACTATGTTGTTAAAGATGGGGATATAATAAAAATTGTTTCAGCAAAAAGTCGTGGTTAAAATAAAGGAGAGGAACATCTCCGATGGTTAGGGTTCTGGTTTGTGATAGGGTACATGAGGAAGGATTAAAACTTTTAGAGAAAGCAGGAGTAGAGGTTGATTTTAAACCTAGCTTAAACCATGATGAACTTAAAAAAATTATAGGTGAATATGATGGTGTTGTTGTTAGAAGCCGAACAAAGATAACCGGAGATTTGCTTAAGAAAGCTTCAAACCTAAAGTTTATTTGCAGAGTTGGAGTTGGATTGGACAATATTGATGTTGGAACAGCAAGAAAGCTTGGAGTAAAAGTTTTTTGTACACCAAAAGCAACAAGCCAGTCTGTTGCTGAACTAACCATAGGATTAATTCTTGCTGTTGCAAGAAAGATAACGTGGGCAGACCAAACAATGAAGAAAGGGTTGTGGGAAAAAAATGTTTTAACAGGTTTTCAGCTTTCAGGAAAAACTCTTGGAATAATTGGTTTTGGTAGGATAGGAATAAAGGTTGCAAAAATAGCTAGAGCTATGGGTATGAACATTCTGGTTTATGATGTTGTTTTCAATCAGAAAACAGAAAAAGTTTGCTTAGATGAAGAGGTTTCCGAAAACGAGGATATTATTCGAAATGAGGAAAGAGTTAAGGCTTTAAGCGAGGTTGAGGGAAAAATTGTTTCTTTTGAGGAGTTGCTAGCCCAATCTGACATCATAAGTCTACATGTACCATTAACAGAAAAAACAAGACATCTGATAGGTAAAAAAGAGTTTTCACTTATGAAGAAGAAGCCTATCCTAATTAATACTGCTAGAGGAGGCTTAATAGATGAGAAAGCTCTCTATGAAGCATTAAAAACCGGAAAAATTTCTGGTGCTGGACTGGATGTTTATGAGGTTGAACCTCCAAAAAACCTTGAAATCTTTAGTCTACCCAACGTCGTATGTACACCTCATATTGGAGCTCAAACAGAAGAAGCTCAAAAGGAAGCAAGCATCCAGATGGCTGAAAAAATCTTAAGGTTTTTTGGGAAAAAATAGTGTTTACTGGTTTTTAGTTTTGATTCCTGTTGTTTCAAGCTGCGGTTTTAGGCTTAGAATTCCTAGAAAAGCTTGGTTTAGTCTATTCAACAGCCCATATCCAGCCCACCTACATGAGTCAGCTTTAGATGTATATTATCCGGAAAATGAGGTTTTAATGCCTATTGAGGAGGGGAAAGTTTTAGAGGTTAGATGGTTTGAAACACCAAAAATTAGAAAAGACTGCTTAGGCTTTGAGCCGTTAATTTTAATTAGACTTAACAAGAAAAAGGTTGTTAAGGTTCTTCATGTAAACCCCTCTGTAAAAGTTGGGGAAAAAGTTAGGCTTGGGGATCCTTTAGGTAAACCAATAATCTCTGGATATTTTTTACCTTGGACAAATCCTCATGCCCATTTTGAGCTTAGAAAGGTTACAGACCCTTATAGGGCTTTAGGGGCTTATA
>CAZAHF010000028.1:0-15278 GCA_964484995.1 uncultured Candidatus Bathyarchaeia archaeon
CCGGGTCGTGCGGGCGACAGCCGCACATACTAGGCCGGGCTATACTACCAGGGCTCCTTTTTTCTTAGCCTATTTTGTTGACTGTTTATTTAAGTTTATGTGGAGGTATTTAAGGGTTAAACTCTTGCTTTAGGTTTTTTCTTGTGTTTTTTGATTCTAAGAGGATGTAAATTTTTCTTGGGTTTTTGTTTTTTATTTACAGGAATAAGTAAAGGTTTGTTTTGGTTGTTTATTTGTTTCGTCTTTTTTGTATGTTGTTTTGTTTTTTGTATGGTTATAATATTGGTTTGTGATTTTCAGTTTGGTGTAGGTTTTTGGTTGAAGAGGAAGATGTTATAGAGTTTCTTGAGTCTCAGGGTGGGAAAGCATCTATTGAGGATGTTTCAAACGGTCTTGGAATCCCAAAATATGGGTCAAATTCGGCTTTTATGTTACTTCAAAAGTTAAAAGAAAAGGGTGTTGTTGAGAAGAAGGGTAAAGAATGGCTTCTTAAAAGAAAAGAAAAAAAGGAAGTTGAGGAGGAGAAGAAGGAAGAAACAAAACCGGAAGTAAAACCTACACCCCCAGTTGACATGCAGGCTTTAATGGAGATGATGGCAAAAACATTTTCAACGGTGGTAAAGACTTCAACACCGCCAGATGAATGGGAGCTAGCTACAAAACCAATGGAAACAAAAGTTGAGGAGAAGGCAAAAGAACTTGATAGGTTTATAATAAAACCTGACCGTGCTCTAGAAGCCAAAAAACCTTTAATCGGGTTTAAAACAGGAACTTTCCTAGACAACATGTTTTTTTCTTCTGAAGGTAAACCTTTAAACGGTATTCCAATATGTGGACAGTTTGCTATAACAGGTTTACCAGGTGCAGGTAAAAGTATCCTTGTTGAGGAGATAGCTATCCGTGTTGCTGCCAACGGCTCAAAAGTTCTTTATGTAACAGCAGAAGACACATGGAAAAGTGAAACACCAAGATTTGACTTACAGTCAAGACTAAAACAAAAAGCAGACTTGTTAGGTTTAAACTGGGAAAAAATTGTTGAAAACCTTTTTGTTATGGATACGGTTTCAACACCAGAACTTCGAGAATGGACAAATTTTGCTGAAACTTATAGGTATGTAGCTGAAAAAGAAAACATAGAACTAGCCATAATAGACTCTGTTACTGTTCTTGAATCTTACCGTGGAGCCTTAAAATATAGGGTTATGGAGCTTGCAAGATACAACCAAATAAAAGGAATTACAGGTCTTTTTGTTAACCAAAGAAGCACGGAAACATGGGATACCTATGATATGGCTGGTGGTATTGGTTTAGCCCACAACTTGGATGGTACAATAATTATAGACTATGGGAGAGTTTACTGGTTTGACCAGCAAACAGAGTTAGGTATGCGAAGAGGAGAATTTGTTAGGATAGCTAGAATTCTTGACTGTAGACTATGTGATTTTGAAAGAAGAAGGATTAAAATTGATATTACAAGAGAAGGTTTTGTTAGACCTATTGGAGCTTTACCTGAAAAAACCTCAAGAGAAAGTGGTTTTTCAACGGGTGAAGAGATAGAAGAATAATGACTTTTGTTAAACCTCCAACCTTTAATGAAATTCTTAGGCAGGTTGGAAGTAGAAGAAAAGCTGTTCAATATCTGGCAAAACTTGGGTACACATGTGAAAAAATAGTGGAAAAGTCTGGTCTTCCAAGGTTTCTAGTAAACATATATCTTTTTGGTGAAGAACCAAAATCAAAATTTCCGTTTATTAAAGTCTCAAAAACCTTTGATAGAATAGCTTTACTTAGAAGTAGACGTGGTAAAGAAACAGAGTTAACCAGCTTCTTAAAAATACCAGAAATAGATTTTGAGACTAAGGTTAGACTTGCATTAGCAAAAATTTTTGATGAAAATCCAAAAGTAGGACCTGGACTAATAGAAAAGGCTATAGCTATAGCTGCTGGCTGTTCACCGGAAAAAGTTCATAGCCTGTTTAATGTTTATGGTGAACATGGCGAGGTTGCCGCTCTACTATTAACTTCAACCACACCAAAACTTACAGTTGGAGAAGTTTATGAAGCAATAAGAATTATTCCAAAAATAGAAAAAACTCAGGAACGTATTTTTCATATCTCGAGTTTGCTTAAGCAAAGTACACCTGAAGAGGCAAGATATATTGTTAGACTCATCCTTCAAGACTTAAAGCTTGGTTACCATGAAAACACTGTTATTTCAAGTCTTTCAAGAGTTTTGCAGGTTGATAGAGCTTTAATTGAAAATGTTTCAGCAATTCTTGGTGTAGTTGAAGCAGCAAGTATTGCTTTAAAAGGCGGAAACTTTGCTCTCTCATCTGTTAAAATTAGACCTGGACAGTTTCTTAAACCACAACTTGCTCATCTTTATGAGCCGGACAAAATACAGTTTCCAGTTTTAGTCGAATATAAGTATGATGGAAGTAGACTTCAGCTTCATAAGTGGGGTAGCCAAATCTGGCTTTTTTCAAGAAGGGGGATTGAAAAATCTAAAACTCTTCCTGAAATAGTTGAAGTTGTAAACAGTCTTGGTTCTCATAGTGTAATTTTGGATAGTGAGGTTGTAGCTGTTAGTAAAGACGGAAAATATTTACCTTTCCAGTATTTGCTTGAAAGAACAGTTCCAAGAGAACTTAAAAAAGAGGAAATTAAGAGAAGGATGGAGGAAGTTTCTCTTACAGTCCGAATCTTTGATGTTCTCTACCTGAATGGTAGGGTTCTAATAGACCTGCCACTAAAAAAACGGAGAGAATACTTGGTGGAAATTGTTCCAAGGGAATATTTAGCGGAAGGTGTTGAATGTTCAACAGAAGTTGAGGTTATGAAGTTTTATCAGGAAGCTTTAAAGTTAGGGTTAGAGGGTGTAATAGTAAAAAGCTTAAACTCAACCTATGTTATTGGTCAAAGAACAGATACCTGGCTTAAATTTAAACCTGAAAGAGATACCGTAGATGCTGTAATTGTAAAAGCCCTATACGGGAAAGGTGAAAGATCAGGTTATTACTCATCCTTTGTTCTTGCTGTTAGAGACCCAAACCAAAAAAAGCTTTACACCATAGGTAGAGTATCAAACCTTTCCGAGGAGTTAATGGCTTACCTTAAGGAGATTGTGGAAAAAACAAAGATTAGGGAGGATGTTGACGGTGTTTTTGTTAAACCATCTGTTGTTTTAGAAGTAACCTACCAGGAAATCCAGGAAACCGACGAATATACTAGTGGATATGCGCTTAGAGTACCAAAATTTGTAAGACTAAGAGAAGATAAATCTGTTGAGGATGTTGACACCTTAGATAAGCTTAAAAAGCTTTATGAGTTACAGTATGAACGGTTTAAACTACAAGACCTATAACAATTCTTTAGGTTGATGTTAATTTGAAGATTAAACTTATAGCCTCTGACTCAATGGGTACACGTAGTATGGCAACCTACCTGGAAACAGATGACATAAAAATTTTTATTGATCCTGGGGTTGCTTTAGGACCTAGCCGTTATGGGCTTCCACCTCACCCATTAGAGTTTAAAAGACTTGATGAACACTGGGAGGAAATTGTTAGATATGC
Organism: uncultured Candidatus Bathyarchaeia archaeon; assembly: GCA_964484995.1. Lineage (GTDB taxonomy): Archaea > Thermoproteota > Bathyarchaeia > Hecatellales > Hecatellaceae > EX4484-218. Next base: position 3,576 of record CAZAHF010000028.1, read on the forward strand.
TAGAAAAGCAGAGGTTTTAATTTTAACTCATTATCATTATGACCATCATTCTCCATGGGAGGATCTTGATATCTACGAGAAAAAAACTGTTCTTATTAAACACCCAACAGAAAAAATAAACTTAAGCCAAAAAAGAAGAGCAGCTTTCTTTCTTGAGGCTATAAAAAATCTTCCAGAAAAGCTTGATTATTGTGATGGTAAAGAGTATGTTTTTGGAGAAACAAAAATAAGGTTTTCAAAACCGGTTTTTCATGGAACAAACCCTAAACTTGGATTTGTTGTTGAGGTTCTTGTTGACGATGGAAAGGAAAGCTTTTTATTTACCTCTGATGTTGAGGGTCCAAGCATTAAAGACCAGATAGACTTTATAGTTGAAAATAAGCCTAATATCGTCTATCTTGATGGACCTATGACTTATATGTTAGGCTATAGGTTTAGCTATAAAAGTTTAGAGGAATCTGTTAAAGGAATCATAAAAATAGTTGAAGAATGTCCAATTAAAGAGCTTATAGTTGACCACCATCTTTTAAGAGACCTTGAATGGGATAAACGGATAGCTGAACCAATAAAAAAAGCAGAAGAAAAAAATATTAGGGTAAAGACAGCAGCAGAGTTTGCTGGAAAACCTTTAGACATGCTTGAAGCTCACAGAAAAGAATTGTATAAGAAGTATCCTGTTGGAAAAGAGGAGATTAAAACACGTAAAAAAATTTCATCTGAAGAATAGTTTTTGGAAAGCTATTCTCCTCTTATTCTTATTGTCGGCTGAATTATCACGTTAACTTTTCCTTCAACAGACTTAGATACAATACAATGTTTTTTTGCGGTCTCCATAACTTTAACAGCTTTTTCTTTTTCTTCTTTAGTTTCCACTTCAATTATTGGTTTTATGTTAACCTCAGTAAAAACATAGGGTTCTCCAACCTTTTTAATAGTCCCTTCAGCTGTAGAAGTATAGCTAAGAATTTTTAGCTGAAATATTTTTGAGAAGTAGAGGAAGGATGTAAGAACACACGCATTAATTGAGGCTAGAAAAAGGTCTTCTGGGGTTAAAAAATTTTCTTCTCCACCAAATTCTTTTGGAATAGTAAAAACTATTTCTGGTTTTTCCTCAAAAACCAATATTCCAATTTTTTCTTTTTTCCAGTTTACCTTACTCCTGTAAACAAAAATTTTTTCAGCCAAAAATTGGTTTCCTCCATCTATTTCTGGTTAACTTTTTAGTCTCCTTCTTCTTTTTCCTTTTTCTTTTCCTTTTTAGCATGAGGAAGTTTCTCAAAAAGATTTGTTTTTTCTATTTCAATAATTGGTATTGAGACAGATTGTCCGTCTGTACTAAGCTTATCACTATAGGTTATTTCATCATTAAACCTGTTGTAGATTATAAAATTTTTATCGATTTTTTTCTCTCCCTCAAAAAAATAGACTACAGGTCTGCCAAGTAGGGGGACACTTTGAACAAAATAAATATGTTTTCCCTCTAAGGTTATATGTTGAACCATTGGTGTTATTGATAAGGCTGCAAGTCTAACAAGGTCTTCTATTCTCTTAAGCTGAACATAAATCAGTTTTTTGGTCAAATGTAAACCTCCATGGGAGGATAGCAGGATTTTTCATCATAAAATTAGGATTAAACTAGTTCTAAAAGCTAGTGGTTTAACTTAGTTAAACCTAAAACTAAAAGAATTTTTTTAAAGCTTTCATCATCCATTTTTTGTTTATAGTTTTTTAAAGCTTCTATCAGCCTTTTTCTATTAATCTTTCCAAGAATTTTTTTAATTTTTCTGGCAAGTTTTCCTCTAATAAAGAGAAACTGGCTGATTGAAGTTACATTTGAAACTCTTCTTTTAAAGCTTGATTTACCAAAATCTATTATGTGAGGTTTTCCCTCAGAATCCACCAGAATATGTTTAGGGGCTCTACTTAGCTCTCCATGGTCTAATCCAGCTTTATCCATAACCCTACACTGGTTTAGAATTTCAAGTAAAACGTTTTTTAGCCTCTTTTTCTTGTTTTTTCCTTTTAACCTGTCAATCCATTCTGGAAGGTTTTCCCCTTCAATAAACTCTAAAAGTAACAGGTTTCTGGTTGAACCATAAAGTTTTATTCCAACATTTAAAGCCTCAACTTTTTTAAGTATTTCAGCTTCATAGTCTAAGTTTGGTTTTGACGCATCAACTCTACGAATTTTTAAAGCATAAGTTTTACTGTCCTGCCCAACAGCCTTAACAACAATACTTGCATGGCCCTTACCTAAAACATTAAAGCTACCAACTTTCTTTTTTCCATCAAACTCCAAAAAACGAATCTTAAGTTTTTTAATTTCTTCTAAGCGCCTATAAAACTCTTCTTCTCTAAACCTTGGATAACAAATAAGGTTTTTAGCTTCTGACTTCTCCAGTTCTTCGATTGGGATTAAGTTATTCAAGCCAGTCAGGTTTCCCCCTTAAAAACCTTGTTAAAAAAACTGCAAAAGAATTGTTCTCCCTGTAAAATGGAACAACCTCTCCATCTACAAAAATCTTAAATCCTTTTTTTAGGGTTTCTGATATTTTGCTTGCAACACCAATTCCCCTACCAAAATCTTCGCTTTTAAGTCTCTCCTCAAGAAGTTTTTTTGCGTTTAAATGTTTTCTTTTAACCAGAACAACCCATCTTCCATTTTCAATATAGGGTCCTGAAACTGTTCTTGGTGACTGAACATATTTACCTGTAAACTTTTCTTCTTCAGGGGAGGAGATAGGAGGTCCGTAATGTTTTTTTATGTTTTTTAGGTTTAAGTTTTCTAACTCAAAAATTAGGATACTGTTTTCCTGTTCATCACTCCAAGCTGATGTTCTTAAAACTTTAAAATCAAACTTTTCAAGAAAATTTTTTAGAGCTTTTAAAGTTTTATAGATTTGCCCCCATAAAACATCCGGAACAGCCTCAACCTTACCAAGCTTTAGGAAGAGTAGATTTGATGGATGCGTAGTTAAGATTTTCTCTATTTCTCTCAGGCTAAGTGGAGTTGTCTTTGGTGGATAAAAGAATTTTAGGCTTGGTTTTTTAAGAAAAAATTTTGATGCACTTCTAAAAATGTTTAGTTTTTCAAGTTTAACAGCAGCAGCAACATTCCTATTTTTATCAACCGGATCGATTAAGATTAAGGGTTCACTAAAAAGTCTTTTTGGCTCTTCAGGATCCTCTTTATAGTAGCCTTCAACATCTATGATTTCACTCAACCTCCATTTTGAGGCTGCTTTTATGGTTTCAAGAAAGCTTCCATAGTAGATTATTAGGAGTTCTGTTAGATATCCGCTAAAACCACCCGTTTTTATGTCTGCACCGTAAACATCTATTCCTTTCATAAACCTTTTTAGGATTCTAACATCAGCTTTCTGTTCTTCCTTTAGATGGGTTTTTACGTATTGGGTATGGTAGGGTGTTCGGTCTGTTGCTGTTTTCCAGTTTGGTGGTTTAACCTTGTAACATGGAACAATGTTTACTTTTATCCCATCCTCAACAACAGCTTCAACATATGGATGTTCAGCATACCTTTCAATCCAACCATACTCTTTTACACTTGATTTTGCAACATCCATATAAACGGTTTCTAAAATTTTTCTTTCAACTGTTTCAGGAATAAGCATAAAAATATCTATGTCAACCTCATCGTTCAACCATGTGTCCTTAGCAACAGAACCTTCAACCGAAACTTCTGCTTCAACCTTATGTTTTAAAGCTTCTTCCTCAACTTTCTTCTTTAATTTTTCAGCTAAACCTAAGACTTGACTGTATCTTTTAGGGGTGGGGGTTTCTCTTTCTTTAACCTCATTTAAGATTTTGTTTAGGTTGTTTTCCAAGTTTAACTCCCCGTTTTCTCATTAGATAATGTGTTACACTGTATGACACTACATTACATGTTTAAACTTTAGCTGCCTGGACTGTGTCTATGGTTGTGTAGATTGGTCCTTTTGGTGTTAGGGTGCTTTTCTTCAGTCTAACAGAGTCTACAGTCATCCATCCCACCTCATAGTCACGAAACTTCTCAATAAAGCTTACAAGTCTATCCTTGTTTTTACCTGTTCTAACTCTTGCAATTGTTAGGTGGGGGCTGAATCCTTTTGGGTCCGGTGGAAAACCAAGCTTTTTTAGCATAGACTCAACTTTTTTAGCTATTTCTTTAAGGTTTTCTTCTCCCTCTTTGATTCCAATCCAGACAACGTTTATTCTACGTAGGTTTGGAAATGCACCTGTACCTTGAAGATTTAGCTTAAACTGGTTAAACCTAAGAGATTTAAGTTCTTCTCTTACAAGTTCTAGGGTTGGTTTAGGGATTTCACCCAAAAACCTAAGGGTTAAATGTAGGTTTTCAGGTTCAACAAGTTTTAGGTCAGCTCCGGTTTCTAGGAGAGCCTGTTGAATTTTAACAATTTTGTCAAGCAAAACTTGGTCTGTAATATCAACAGAGATAAAACTTCTAATTTTCTCACTCATTTTCGGGTTTTCTCCTTCCCATATTCTTTAAAGGCCTGCTGGGCTATTCTAAGAGCATTCCATGCTGCTGGAAAACCAGCATAAACTGATACATGAATTAGGGTTTCAACAATTTCTTCTTTTGGAATTCCGTTTTTTAAGCCGCCTAAAATATGCCATTTTAACTGGTTTTCTTTACCTAAGGCTGCAAGAGCAGTGATTGTACACAGAATTCTTGTTTTTTCATCTAGTTTAGGTCGACCATAGATTTCTCCAAAAGCATATTCCACAAGATATTTTTCAAGATCCCTGTTAATTTTTCTTAGGTTTTTTAAGGTTTCATCAACAAATTTTTTACCCCAAATTTTGTAGGCTACTTCTAACCCTTTCCTATACCTCTCATTTTTAACCATTTTTCTTTTTTACTCCCAGTTTTCCACTTTCTATTTACAGGTAAACTCTTATATTTTTCTTGTTTAAACTTCCAAGTAGGTTTTAGTTTATGGATGAAAAGACAAAAAGAGAGGAGTAAGAGAACTGGTTAGGAAAAAAATTGTTGTTGGGGTTACAGGTTTACCGGGTTCTGGTAAATCAACGTTTACCAGGATTGCTAGGGAAATGGGATATCCTGTTATTGTTATGGGTGACTTTGTTAGAATGGAGGCTGAGAAAAGAGGTTTAAAACCTAACGCTGAAAATCTTGGTAAACTTATGCTTGAAATAAGAAAAGAAAAAGGTGAAGATGTTGTTGCAAAGCTTACAGTTGAAGCTGTTAAAAAAACTAACAGTCCAATAGTCTTTATTGACGGTGTTCGTAGTCTTAAGGAAGTTGAAGAGTTTAAAAGAAACTTTGAAGACTTTAGACTTATAGCCGTTCATGCACCTGAAAAGGTTAGGTTTAAAAGAGTATCTAGAAGACTTAGAAGCGATGATGTTAGTGTGATGGAGAAGTTTAAAGAAAGAGATTTACGTGAACTTAAAGTTGGAATTGGAGATGTTATTGCTTTAGCAGATAGAATAATAGAAAACATAGGCTCTAAAGAAGAGTTTAAATCTAAGGTAAGAAAAGTTTTGGGGGAGATAGCTCATGAAGCTTTATCTTAAGGGAGAAGTAAAGATTTATCCTACAGAAGATCCTGGAAAAGTAAAGACTGCTGTAGAAAACATTTTCTCATCTTTAAACTTTAAACTAGAAACAGCAGGCGAAACCCAAACCCTGATTTTTTGGTCTGAAAAAATAGAAAGCCTTCAAAAAATGAAGAATATTTTAAAACAAGACCAGGTTAGGGATGCTGTAAGAAGCTTTCTGCTTGGAAGAGTTTTTGAAAATAGGCTTAGATTTTACTTAAATAAACAGGTTGCTTATGCTGGCCATGTTTCTGTTTGTGAACCTCAAGGTGAATCTCCCCTAGGACCTATTGAGGTTGAGATAGAATGTGAGGACCCTAAGAAGCTTATTGACTGGCTTTCTCCACCAAGCCAACAAACCTGAGAAGACTTTGAGGTTAAAGTTAAAATGAAGATTGGTTTATCAACACTCTACCTAACAACAAAACCATTTAAACAAGCTGTTAAAACACTTGAAAACCTTAGTGGTGAGTGTAAGATTTGGGAAATTGTTGATGAATGTAAGCTTAGACTTAACAAACTAAAAGTTCAGACTTTAAAAGAACTAAAAAAATCTTTTTCTTTTGAGTATACTGTTCACTCACCTTTTTGCGATATAAACATAGCTTCAATAAACCCTCAGATTAGAAGGTTTACCCTAAAAATCATAAAAAAGTCTATGATGTTCGCCCGTGAAATTGAAGCTAAAATGTATGTTATCCATCCAGGTTTTTATGACCTTTTCAACCTTAAAACAACAGAAAAACTAAACCTTCAATCCGTAAAGACTCTAGCTAAGTATGCTGAAGATTTAGGTGTACCCATAGCTTTAGAGAATCTTCCAAAAGAACTTCGTTCTCTTACAAAGGTTGAGGATTTTGAAAGGTTTTTTGGTATGATTGGTGAAGCTAAACTTTGGATTGCTTTAGATGTTGGTCATGCATACACGGTTAGACAGCTAAATCTTTTCCTTGAAAAGTTTAAAGATAAAATTAAACATGTTCATCTACACAACAATAATGGTGATGGTGATTTTCATCTTGGCTTAGATGAGGGAAGCATAGACTGGAAAAACGTTGTTAGAAGACTTAAAGAAAACGGTTTTAACGGTTTTATTGTTGTTGAAGCTACAAGTAAACCTTTCGAAAGCTATCTAAAACTTAAACATTTCACCAGTGAATTATAGTTAAAGCTCAATTCTCATAAGGTCTTCTGCAACCCTAACATTAGAAAAAATTTTTTTAGCCTGCTCTAAGATAACTTTAGAATCCTTATATCTTGCACTAATATGGGTTAAAACTAGATTTTTAACAGAAGCTTTTTTAGCCAACTCAGCAACACCGCTTGGGGTACTATGCCATTCAACCTCAGCTTTCTCAGCTAAACTATCATCAAAAGTACACTCATGAATAAGTAGGTCAGCATCTTTCGCTAACCTTAAAACAGCCCTACAAGGTTTTGTATCTCCAGAATAAACTATTTTTATCCCTGGTCTTGGAGGCTCAACAACCTCACTTGGCTCAATAATCCTTCCATTCTTTAATTTAACCTTTTTACCATGTTGAAGTCTCCGCCACAATGGGCCTTTTGGCACCCCAAGCTCTAAAGCTTTTTCCGGATGAAATTTTCCCGGTTTTTTACTTTCAACAAAAGCATAAGCCAAATTTGGAATTGAATGTTCAGCCCATCTAGCTAAAACCTTATACCTTTTATTTTTATAGACGGTTCCCTCACCAATCTCCTTAACTTCTAATGGAAACCTTAAGTTAAATTGGATGTAGGTTCTTGCTGCTTCAAGAAACTCTTTTAAGCCTCTAGGACCATAAACCTCAAGTTTTTTTGTTCTCCCAAGCAAAGACATTGTTTGAATTAGACCTGGAAGCCCAAGCACATGGTCTCCATGAAGATGAGTTACAAAAATTTTTGTTTCCCTACCAAAACCTATTTTTGCCTTAATCATTTGATGCTGGGTTCCTTCACCACAATCAAACATTAAAAGTTCTCCCTCATAGTTTAAAACAAAGCTTGATAAGCCTCTTTCAGGAGTTGGAACTCCACCTCCAGTTCCAAGAAAAACCAGATACAACAAATCCACCTCAAACCAGAAACTTTCTACTCCTTCTCAAATGTAGCAATCTCTCTTGTTAGATTTTTATGAACATAAATTGAGTGGGTTTCCTTAACTTTAAACCCATAGGTTTTAGCTAAACCAGCAACATTAACATTTTTAGGTGAAGCTAAACAAATTTTTCCATCCTTAGCTAAAACCTCATCAACATGCTCAAAAAATTCTTCAAGAATTGTTTTTGTTGAAGAGCCAAGTGTTGAAGCTGCTCTACCATAAGGTGGATCTGTAGCGACACAGTCAACCTGAATTAATGGAAGCTTTAAAGCATCTGCTCTAACTAGGTAAGCGTTTTTAACACCATAATAGTCTAAGTTTAGCTTTGCACCCTTAACCATTTTTTCTCTAAGCTCAACCCCAATAGAGTTTATACCCATAAGTCCTGCTTCAATAAGAATTGTTCCTGTTCCACAAAAAGGGTCTAAAAGAAGCTTTTGTCTATTAGCTCTTGAAAGATTTACCATACATCTTGCAAGTTTTGGTTGAAGAGAAGATGGATGGAAAAAAGGTTTTTTTCTTGGAGTTCTAAATGAAAAACCTTTTTTTCTAAGACTGTTTAAAGCTAAACCAAAAACAAAGTTTTCTCCTGAAACCACACCAACAAAAAGTTTTTCTGGTTTTTCCAGATTAACAGAAAGGTTAGGCTTTTGACCTAAAATTATTTCACCAATTATTCTTTCAAGCCTAACCGTATCTAAAAAAACCTTTTTTTCCCCAACTCTTTCAATACGAACAGCAAAACTTCCACCTTCTTGAATCCACTCATCCCAATCTACCTTTTTAGCCTCCTCAAAAATTTTATTTTCGGAGGCTTCACATGAAAAAATTTCAAGTCCACATATGTGAGTGTAGGCGGCTCTTTCACCTAAAAGACTACAAACCTTCTCTTCCTCTAACAGTTTTTCTAGTTTAATTTTTAGGATTCTTGGAGTCCATTCTCCAATTTTGGATGGAATGTTTTCAGATTCAAGAATAGCTTGAATCTCAGCTTTTGGTAAAGTTGGATGTTCTCCTGAGACTAAAACAAAAATTGTTTTTCTCATTCTAAACCTAAACTCAAATAAATTTTTTAAGTGTATTAGCAATTAAAGGTGCAACTGAAACAACACTAACACTACTTGGAATAGTGTCTGTTGCAACAACAGCCTCAGCGCCAGCTTCAAGAATCTTATTTAAAGCGTTTTTAACAAGTAAAGGATGAACACAAGCTGAAAAAACTTTTTTTGCACCCATCTCCTTTAACATTTTAACCGCTGTAGCGGTTGTTCCACCAGTACTAATCATATCATCAAAAAGAATAACAGTCCTATCTTTAACTTCAAACCTCTCCTCAGAAACCATTTTTATTTCACCAGTTACCCTATCTCTCTCCTTCTTAAACCATCCAACTCCACCACCAAGAATTTTAGCCGCCTCCTCAACAATTTTTACAGCTTTTGAGTCTGGTGCAAAAGCTAAAACTCCGGTTAAACCCATCTTAACAAAGTACTCAGCTAAAAGATTCGTAGCTGAAAGATTTAGACACTCAAACCTTATTTTTTCAAAAACTTTTGGTTCATGAATGTTTACGGTTATAAGAGTTTTTACTTCAAGTTTTTCAAGAATTTTTAAGATTGTTTCTATGCTTATAGGCTCATAAAACCTAAAAACCTTATCTTGTCTTGCATAAGCCAAGTAAGGTGTAACCACTATAACCCTTTTTGCACCAAAATTTTTTGCAGCATCAACCATCAGGAAAAGCTGAATTAGATGAGTGTTTTGTGGTGGATAGGTTGACTGAACAATAACCACATCCTCATTTTTTACGTCTTTTGTAAGTCTAACATAACATTCCCCATCAGGAAAAGTTTTAGATTCAACCTCAGCTAAGGGTAGGTTAAGAAACTCAGCAATTTTTTCCCCCAAGTTTGTTGAGGCTGGGCCAGGCACTATAAGCAAAACTTACTCCTCCACCATTTTTTCATGAAACTTAATAGTATGTCCTCATATCATAAATTATGTGAAGTATAAGGTTAATTTTAGGGTTTACAAACCTCTAAACATTTTTGTTGGGTTAAGACATGTGGGAGATTATTCGACCAGACGCTGTTCAAGTTCTAAAAGATGAGAAATGTAGGTTTAGTTTAAAAAGATATTTTGATATCTTAGCCAACAAAAAGTATGCAAAATTTTTATTAGCTAAAAAGCTTCCAGCAAACTTTAGCTATGAAGACTCAACAGAAAAGCTTTGGAAAATTCATGAAGAATTAACAGAAGAGTATGTAAAGTTTGAGAAAAAAGTTGATAAGGAAAATTTGAGTGTTGAAGAGCTTCCACAACCAGAAAAGTCTTATTTTGACCTAAAAATAGAATTAGCAAAAAGAATACTGGAAAACTGTCATTTTTGTATGCGAAAATGTGGAGTTAACAGGTTAAACGGTGAACTTGGAGCATGTAGATGTGGGGTTAAGGCTGCTGTTTCAACCTATTTTGAACATTTAGGTGAAGAACCTGAACTTGTTCCTTCAGGAACAATTTTTACCTGTGGATGTACAATGCGATGCTTACACTGTCAAAACTGGTCTATTTCACAGTGGTATGAAAAGGGAGAAGAATATGAGTCCTATGAGCTTGCTAAGGTTGTTGAAAGACTTTGGAGGAATGGTTGTAGAAACGCAAATCTTGTTGGTGGAGATCCAACTCCATGGCTAAAAATTTGGCTTGAGACTTTTAGGGATGTTAAAGTTAACATTCCTGTTGTTTGGAATAGTAACTCCTACTATAGTGAGGAGACAGCAAAACTACTTGTAGGGTTTGCTGATGTCTACCTGTTAGACTTTAAATATGGAAAAGATGAGTGTGCAACCCGTATATCTTCAGCTCCCAAATATGTTGAGACAGCCCAAAAAAACCATTTATACGCCTTAAAATATGGTGAGTTAATCATAAGAATTCTTGTTTTACCTAAACATGTTGAATGCTGTACTAAACCAATTTTAAAGTGGATTGCTGAAAACCTTGGAACATGGGTTAGAGTAAACATAATGGATCAATATAGACCTGAATGGAAAGCCCATGAAATCCCTGAGCTTAGAAGAAGACTTTTACCAAGCGAATTTAAAGAAGCAGTAGACTATGCTAAAAGCCTAGGCTTAACAAACCTAGCCTAAAAAAATGTTTAGAATAAGGGAAGCTATTTTCCTTTCCATACAGGTTTTCTTTTAGCCAAAAAAGCCTCAACACCCTCTTTAAAATCTTCAGTTTGAAGTGCAACAAGCACCATGTTATCCAGAGAATCCTTAAAGTTTTTTAGTTGCTCAACAAGCAGCCTGTTAACATCCTTTTTTATTAGTTTAGCTGAGACTGGTGCTATGGTTAACATTTTTTTAACAAGTTCACGAACAGCATCCTTTAACTTTTCAGCAGGAACAATCTGGTTAATTAAACCTATTCTTAAAGCTTCCTCAGCATCTATAGGTTCCCCTGTAAAAACCATTTTTGCTGTTGCTTTCTTACCAATAAGAATTGGTGCAAAGATTGTGGCTATAGGAGGAAAAACTCCAAGTCTTCCTTCTGGCTGAGCAAACCTAGCATTTTCTACTGCTACTGCTAAATCACAAAGCATAACAAGTTCACATCCACCCCCATAGGCTAAACCATTAACAGCTGCAATTACAGGTTTACTGCAAACCAAAATTTTTTCAACAACAGGATAAATATGGTTTAAAAAAAGGTCATAAGCCTCCTTTACAGTCTTAATCGTACTCATTTCTCCAATATCGTCTCCAGCACAAAAAGCCCTATCTCCAGCGCCTGTTAAGACTATAGCATAAACATCCTCGTCTTTTTCAGCCAAATCTAAGGCTTCACCTAACTCTTTCCACATAGTTTTTGTGATTGCGTTAAGTTTTTCAGGTCTGTTAAGAGTTATCCAAGCGGTTTTTTCCTCTTTCTCATAAACAACATGTTTAAACTGAGGTTTTTCCAACATTAGCTCACCTTTTCTTTGCCTAACATAACTAAAAACCCTATTA
>CAZAHF010000029.1:0-11958 GCA_964484995.1 uncultured Candidatus Bathyarchaeia archaeon
CCAATAGCACGTGTAGGATCCCCTCCACCAGGCATCTCTATCTTGATTACTTCCGCACCATAATCTGCAAGCAACATTGTACAAAAGGGGCCTGCTAACATTATTGTAAGGTCCAAAACTCTAACGTCCTCAAGAGGTTTGGGTTTTTTACTCATCTTCACTCCCCCTTCACTTAAATGTTAAAATATAAAAGTGCATAACCAGCTAAATAAAAGTTTTATCAGTCTCAAGAAGTTTTTAGATATTCTTTAGGTAGAAATTGTTTCCTTATGGGTTGTTAACATACAAAACATTAAAATTTTTAAGGCAACCGTAAAAACCTTCTAAGAAAGACTTTAATTTTAAGATTGGAACTATAGGAACCTTATCATAAACTTTGTAGGAAGACTCAGCTAAAGTAATAATTAAAGGTAAAATTTTTACTTCTTTTTCTTTAATTCTTTCTCCAAGGCTTTCCTTTATCTTTTTAAGGTTTTTTGCCACAGCTTCAGCTCTTTTTAGCTGTTTTTTAACCATATGGTTTATTGTTGAGGCTCCTAGTCCACGTTTCCATTGTTTGCAGTCTATACATAGGATAATGTCTTCATGAAAAGCCAAAATGTCAACCTCGAAAATTTTTTTGTTAATCTTTAGCCTTTGACGAGTTAAGGTTTTGTATCCCATAAACTCAAGAATATTTTTTACTGTTAATTCAAAATCTTTCCATGAGATATATCGGCATACAATATCTATAGGTAGACCTTGGTTTAGTGCCTCAATAACAAGCATAATTTTCTGATCCGGGGAAACAGTTAAAAACTCGTTTTCCTTACTAAGAAAATTCTTTCCGATAAGATTTTCTATGTATTCTGATGCTTTGTTTTCTGATGTTTGGATTAAAGTTAAAAGTTCTTTTTTTGAAAAAGTCTCCATTTTCTTTGAAAGCTTTAAAATTGAGAGTAAAACTTCTCCTTTTTTCAACTTAAATACTCTTGAAAAATGTTTATAACAGTCGTATTTAAGGCTAGTTGTTTCCAAATATGCCTTAAATTTCTATGTCTCCCTGATTAGTCTTTCCTGAAACCCTTATATGGGTTGCGCACCCTTATAATGGTAGGTAACAGGGATAGAAATATTTCTGTTACCTCGTTACGTAACGCTACTTTTACCATGTCTTGTCTTTGTATGATGGTTTAATGTTTTTCTGGTTTAAATTCTGGGAAAGGTATTTAAGGATATTTTTAAGTCATAAGTTTCATAATCTGATAGTTATTAAGATGTAGGTTGACATGTATGGCTGGAAAAACAATAACTGAAAAAATTTTTAGTCTTGTATGCGGAAAAGATGTTGAAGCAGGAGATTTAGTTGTTGCTGATGTTGATTTAGCTATGGCTCATGACGGAACAGCTCCTCTTGCGATAAACTCCTTTAGAGAGATGGGCGGGGAAAAGGTTTGGGATCCGGCTAAAATAGTTTTAATTATCGACCATGTTGCACCAAGCGCTTCTGAAGGTACATCTAACTTGCATAAGATGATGAGAGAGTTCGCTCGGGAACAAAAAATTAAAAATTTTTATGATGTTGGTGTTGGTGTTTGCCATCAGCTGATGGTAGAAAAATATGTAACTCCCGGAATGGTTGTGGTTGGTGCTGATTCTCATACGTGTACTTATGGGGCTTTAGGTGCATTTGCAACAGGAATAGGCTCAACAGAGATGGCTGCTGTCTTTAAAACTGGAAAACTTTGGTTTAGAATCCCTGAAACGGTTAAATATATATTGACAGGAAAAATTCCGCCAAATATCATGGCTAAAGACTTGATTCTTTATATTGCTGGTAAAGTTAAAGCTGATGGTGCAACCTATAAAGCTATAGACTTTTCAGGTGAGGCTATAAAAAATCTTAGTGTTAATGGTAGACTAACATTATGTAATATGGTTGTTGAGATCGGAGCAAAAAATGGTGTAGTTGAGCCTGATGAAAAAACTTTAGAATATATTTCTTCTAAGGGTCGAAAACCAAAAGCAATATTAAAAAATGATAAGGACGCCGAGTTTGAAGAAAAAATAGAATTTGAAGTTTCAAAACTTGAACCTCAAATTGCTTGTCCACCAACAGTTGACAATGTAAAACCAGTAAGTGAAGTTGAAGGTTTAGAGATAAACCAAGTATTTTTAGGTTCATGTACAAATGGAAGACTGGAAGACTTAAGAGAAGCAGCAAAAATTCTTGTTAAAAATAAAGTTCATCCAAATGTACGGATGATAGTTATTCCCGCTTCAGTAGACATATACCTTCAAGCCTTAAAAGAGGGTCTTATAGAAATATTTCTTATGGCTGGATGTACCATATGTAATCCTGGATGCGGTCCGTGTGCTGGGGCTCATCAAGGTATCCCAGCAAAAGGTGAAATTGTCTTATCAACTTCAAATAGAAACTTTGTTGGTAGGATGGGATGTGCTGAAGCAGACATATACTTATGTTCCCCTATCACCGCAGCTATTTCAGCTGTTAAAGGTAAAATTACAAACATAAACTCGGTGAGGTAAAATATGGGTGAACTAAAGATTAGGGGGAAAGCTTGGAAGTTTGGTGATGATATAAATACTGATGTGATTATCCCTGGAAAATATAAGTTTAAAACCTTAAACATGAAAGAGTTGGCTACGCATGCAATGGAGGGCGTCGACCCAAACTTTTCTAGAAAGGTAAACCCGGGAGACTTGATTGTTGCTGGAAAAAATTTTGGTTGTGGTTCAAGCCGTGAACATGCTCCCAGAGTCTTAAAAGAGCTCGGGATTTCCGCTGTTGTTGCTGAGTCTTTTGCAAGGATTTTCTTTAGGAATGCTATTAACGTTGGTTTACCTGTTGTTGAATGTAAGGAGGCTGTGAAAGAAATTAGTGAGGGAGATGTTATTGAGGTAAGCTTGGAGGAAGGGATATTAAAAAACCTTACAAAAGGTAGGAGTTATAGGTTTAAGCCTATACCCAGCCCACTACTCAATATACTAAGAGCCGGAGGGCTTGTGGAGTATCTTAAAAAACATGAAACCTATGAGATTTAATCTTTCTCCAAAATTTTTATTAGCCTAGATTGAACATTAATACCCATAAAATCTTCAAATCAAACAAATATTGGAGTTTTGGGGAAAATATGAAAAAAGTTGTGCTTGCTTATTCTGGCGGTCTAGATACCTCTGTTATGGTTAAATGGTTGAATGAAAAATATGGTTTTGATGTTGTAACTGTTACGGTAGATGTTGGACAGCAGGAAGACCTTAAAGCAATAGAGGAAAAAGCAAAACTTGTAGGTGCAGTAAAACATTATACAATTGATGCAAAAAAAGAGTTTATTGAAAGATTTGTTTTTCCAGCTATAAAAGCTAATGCTCTTTATGAAGGAAAATATCCTTTAAGTAGTGCTCTTTCAAGACCGCTAATAGCTGAAAAACTTGTTGAGGTAGCTAGGAAAGAGGAGGCTTCTGTGGTTGCACATGGATGTACTGGAAGAGGAAATGATCAGGTTAGATTTGAGGTTACAATTGAGGCTTTAGCTCCAAACCTAAAAATTATTGCTCCTGTTCGTGAATGGAAATTGACAAGAGAGGAGGAAATTGTCTATGCAAAAAAACATGGGATACCCGTAACACCTAAAAAACATCCTTACAGTATTGATCAAAATCTTTGGGGTAGGTCTATAGAGTGTGGACCTTTGGATAATCCTGAAGAAGAACCTCCATCAGATGTTTTTGAGTGGACTGTAGATCCAGAGAAAGCTCCAAACAAACCTGAATATGTAACAATAAAATTTGAGAATGGTATTCCAACAGCTATTAACGGTAAAAATTTGGATGGTGTAAACCTTATCAGCTACCTGAACAGTGTCGCTGGAAGACATGGAGTTGGTAGAATAGACCATATTGAAGATAGAGTTGTAGGATTAAAGTCAAGAGAGGTATATGAATGCCCAGCTGCAGTTTGTCTGTTGGAAGCTCATAAAGACCTAGAGAAGCTTGTTTTAACTAAGCATGAGTTAATGTTTAAGGAGTGGGTTGATCTTCAGTGGAGCTGGCTTGTCTATTCTGGTTTATGGGTTGAACCTCTAAAAGAAGACTTAGAAGCCTTTATTGAAAATACTCAAAAACGAGTGTTTGGTGAGGTTAGGTTAAAGCTGTTTAAGGGAAACGTTCTGGTTGTTGGTAGAACCTCCCCATTCTCTCTTCACATGGAACCAGAGTATGATCAGTCGATTGCTGGTGGGTTTATTAAACTTTGGGGGTTACAAACCAAGAGTACCTACCTTAGAAAAAGAGAAATGGAAAAGTAGATGTTAGTATTATTAGTTTTTAGGGAGAGAAGTTTGAGACGTTTAAGTCAAAGAGAACTTAAAAGAATGATGAGTAGACTTGGAGTTAACGCAAGAGAAATGCCAGAAGTTAAGGAAGCTATCCTAAGAACCGAAACAAAAGAAATTGTTATTCAAAATCCGACAGTTACTTCACTTGAAATTCAAGGTCAGCTAATTTTCCAGATCGTTGGTGATTCTGTAGAAGAAAGAGAAATTCAAAAGGAAGTAAAGTCTCCTGAAGTTAAACCTCAAGAAATTCCTGAAGAGGATATATTGCTTGTAGCTCAACAAGCTAATGTAAGTTTTGAGGAGGCTAAAGCTGCTTTAGAGGAGACAAAAGGGGATCTTGCTCAAGCAATTTTAATGTTAACCTCAAGAAAAGGTTAGGTTGCTGGTATTTCAACTCTTCTAGCTTCATGTATTGCTTTAATTCTTTTAAGTCTAAAGAAGTCTTCTCTTGCTCTTTCTTCAAGATGCATTTGAATAAACCTTATAGTGTTTTCTAATCTTGGAATTATAATTTTTTCTAGTGCATTAACCCTTCTTTTTGTCATCGTAATAACTTCAGCTAATCTTTTTACAGCTGTTTCAACCTCTGCTAACTCAACCATAAGCCTAAGAGTATTTTCCATTGTTTTTATAGCATTATCTAGCGATGCAGAAGTTTCTGAAACTCCATACCACCAACCTTTCTCAGGTTTTTCCTTAACATGAAGCTCAAAAAAGGGTAGAAGAACACCTATAACGTTTCTTGTTCTTTCAGTTATATCAAAACGTTCAGGGATAGAGTAAGAGACCTCCAAAAGCTTATCAGAGCCTAAAGCTAGCTGAGCTTTCATAAACTCTTTATAGGCTTCATCAAGACTTTTTATTAGTTTTTCACGGATAGCGCTTATACTTCTTATAGCCTCAAAAAAGTGTAAAAGTAGGGCATCTCTCTTCTCAACAAGTAAATCATGACCTCTACGAGCAAATTGAACTCTTCTTCTTAGCCTTAACATTTCAGCTCTTGTTGCATGAACTCCTGCAATTATTTCCGTTGACATTTAAAAGCCAACACCTCAACCTAAGTCTAGGCCTACTTTAATCTTAAATTTATCCTACTACCTTCTATTTAAAACTAAAAATTAAAGTCTTCCTTCCGTATAAACCTCCACTCCTTCATCAGAGTGTCAAAAAAAGAGTCAGATTCTACAATAAGCTCATATTTGTTTAAGGATTCTGCAAGTTTCTGCGCTATAATATGGTAGCAGAGAGGTATGTTTCCCCCAATAACTCTAAAATAGAAGTCATCACAGCTACAATAGTTTACTGGGGGGATAATCTGGTAATCTCTTTCTTTTCCAACAACAATCCAAACAACCCTTTTACTTGGCTCAAAAATATACTTTTTTACAGCACCATCCTCCAAAGCTTTTAGAGCATTCTCAAACCTTTTACCAAAAGTTTTTAGTAAAATTTCTTTCTCCCCTTCACTTATTTTACCCTTCTCTTTAACCTTTCTACAGACTTCCTCTAGAATTTGCTCTTCCTTCTTTGTCATTTTAAAGGAGCCTTCAACACTACTATTATTGTTTAAAAATAACCTTAAAAAATAGTATTATGAGTTTCTTTGGTGTTTTATTTGATACGTCCATATATCCCATGGCCTGCT
Source organism: uncultured Candidatus Bathyarchaeia archaeon (assembly GCA_964484995.1). Lineage (GTDB taxonomy): Archaea > Thermoproteota > Bathyarchaeia > Hecatellales > Hecatellaceae > EX4484-218. The sequence continues at coordinate 5,983 of CAZAHF010000029.1, forward strand.
CTTCAAATAAAGAATAAGGAAAAAGTTATAGTTATAGGTGATTTGCATTTAGGTTATGAGTTTGAACTTACAGAGTCGGGAATAAATCTTCCATCTCAAACAGAGAAAATAAAGGAAAATTTAATCCGTTTACTTAAAAAAGCTAAAACAGATAAACTGATAATTCTTGGTGATTTTAAACATAGCATCCCAAAAATTTCTATTCAGGAATGGAAAGACATACCTAACTTTTTAGGTGAAATAGAAAAAATTGTTCCCTCAATTTTGATTGTACCTGGTAATCATGACGGTGGATTAGCCCCCTTAATCTCATCTTCAAACGTTAAAATTGTTTCTGGAAGAGGAATACTTGTAGGAGGAAAAGAAAAGGTAGGATTGTTTCATGGTCATGCTTGGCCATCCTCAAAACTTTTTGAAGCAAAAACATGGGTTATTGGACATAATCATCCAACAATCCAATTTAAAAGCTTTTTTGGGTTTAAAATTTCAAGACCTGTTTGGATTAAAATCCCTGTCAACAGAAAAAGGCTTGTTGAATCTTTTCTAAAACATAGAAACATAAAAGTTGGTAAAAGAAAAAACCCGGAAAAAGTTTTGAAGGAAAAATATGGTGTTAAAGCCGAATGTTCTAACCTTATAATTCTTCCAGCCTTTAATGAGCTTCTAGGAGGATTACCATTTAATGTTAAGGAGAGGAATGAGTTTTTAGGACCCATTCTTAGGTCTGAAGGGATTCTTTTTGATAAAGCTGAAGTTTTTCTTCTAGATGGAACCTATTTAGGTCTTTTAAAAGACCTAAAAAAGGTTGGCTAAACATCCGCTAAAAAATACGTCATATTTTAATTTAATGTTTAGTTTTTAGTTTTAGAGGTAAATACGTTAAACATATAAGTCTCAAACCCCTAAGATGTAAAGGGTTCAGATGACAAACCCAGATGTAGTTATAGTAGGAGCAGGTCCAGCTGGACTTTTTGCTGCATTAGAACTTGCTGAAAGAAGCCCACTGAAAGTTCTTGTTATTGATAAGGGGGATGCACCAAACAAACGTGTATGCCCTGAGCAAAATTATAAAGGATGTACAAAATGTTCTCCATGTAATGTTCTTTGTGGTGTTGGCGGTGCTGGAACTCTTTCAAGTGGCAGATTAAATCTAAGACCAGATATAGGAGGAGATCTTTCCACTTTAATAGGAGATGAAGATAAGGCTTGGAAGCTTGTTAAGGAAGTTGAAGAAACTTTTCTAAGATATGGATGTCCTGAAAAAATTTATAATCCAACTACAAAAGAGATTGAGGAGCTTGAAAGAAAAGCAGCAGCTGTAGGTGTCAAGTTTATATCTATTCCTCAAAGAGAAATTGGAACTGATAATGCTCCTAAAGTTATTCAAAAATTTATGGAGGATTTGGAGAATAAAGGTGTTAAGTTTCTTCTGAAGAAGAAGGTTTTGCATATAGATAAAGGCGCTGTAAAACTCTCAAATGGTAATGTTATTAAATGTAAATATGTCCTAGCGGCCCCGGGTAGGGGTGGTCAAGATTGGCTTGCTGAAGAAGCTAGAAGACTTAGAATACCTACAAGACATGAGCCTATTGATATTGGGGTTAGAGTTGAGGTTCCAGCTATTGTTATGGAGCCTATTACATCTATTAGCCGAGATCCAAAGTTTCATATATACACAGAAAAATATGATGATTTTGTTCGTACATTCTGTGTAAACCATAGAGGTTTTGTCTGTCTTGAAGTTTATGATGGAAACCTTGTTGGTGTAAACGGACATTGTATGGCTAACTCTCAATCTCAAAATACAAACTTCGCCTTTCTTGTCAGAATAGCTTTAACCGAACCCTTAGAAGATACATCACTTTTTGGCCGAACTATCGCAACCCAAACAACAATTCTTGGTGGTGGAAGACCAATACTTCAAAGACTAGGAGACTTGGAAAATGGTAGAAGATCAACATGGAGTAGAATTGAACATGGGACGGTTAAACCAACCCTAAAAACAGTAACACCTGGAGATATAGCGATGGCAATGCCACATAGAATAATTACAGATATAATAGAGGGACTTTATAAGCTTGATAAAGTAATACCCGGTGTAGCTTCCTCCTCAACCTTACTTTATGCACCTGAAGTTAAATTTTCAGCAAACAGAATTCACACAAACAAAGATTTAGAAACACCTATTGAAAATCTGTTTGTAGCTGGTGACGGAGCAGGGCTTTCAAGAGGAATAGTAATTGCTGCTGCAACAGGAATAATAGCTGCAAGAGGAATCCTTAAAAAAGAAGGAATATATGCCTAAATACTTAAAAAATTAGAACTTTAGCTCCAACAACATCTCCTGGAAGACCTTTTTTAAATCTTGCCCTAACTACACCGTTTTCTCCATGCGTATCAACTATTCTTCCAACTATCCTCCTTTTACCAGCAAAACAAACAACTTTTCTCCCTATGTATTTTGCTGCTGTTGAACTGTCTTTTACATTTGGGATAACAAGTAAAACTTCATTGTTTTTCTGGGTCTTAAGACCAATTCTGAAGTTTGTTACCTTAGCATAAGTTAAACCTTCGTTTTTATCCATTGTTTTAATCCCCCTTTCGTTCATAGAAAACTTTAGGTTGTAATTCTTATTTTTTAACGTTAAAACTATTAATTTAAGCCATGTTAATGCATATGTGGGGTTTCATTTGAATGTTTGAAGAGGTCACCGATTTAAACTTTTTAGTTACAGTTTTTCTTATAGTTGTACCAGCCTATGTAGCTAACGGTTTTGCTCTTCTTTTTGGTGGTGGAAGACCCTTAGACTTTGGAAAAAAACTTTTTGACGGGAAAAGAATTCTTGGTGATGGGAAAACTGTGAGAGGAACAATTGCGGGAATCGGGTTTGGTACATTTGGTATGGTTCTAGAGTTATTGGTTCTGAACATAATATTACCAAACTACAATCTTAACTTACTCTATATCTTCTTAGGTTTTCTTGTTGCTTCAGGTGCTGTTGTTGGGGATATTTTTGGTTCATTTATAAAAAGAAGACTTGGTTTACCTCGAGGAGCACCAACTCCTCTTCTTGACCAGTTAGATTTTATTCTTGTTGCATTTCTTTTCGCGTATCTTTTTAACATTTTTATAATTCCTTTACCAAGTTTTTCTTTAACAGTCTTTTTTGTTGTGGTTGTAGTTACACCTGCTGCTCATTTTATAGCATGTTGTATAGCGTACAAGGCTGGTTGGAAGAGGGAGCCTTGGTGATTTATTCAATTTTTTAAACTTTAACCTCAAAAATATTTGACTTTTACATATCTATGTAAAATGATGGAAAGATTTATTAGTATCAAGATTTTTTGAGCATTTTCTATCAAAAAATAGAGTTTTATTTGTAAAAAATCCAAATTTTAAGAATGTTTTTTTAAACTTTTATGATAAAAATGCAGTTTGACGGAAAAAAAGACAAATTTGGAGGTTAAAATTTAAATTAAACTTGTTTAAAACCCTTTTTGAAGGGAAAACTTTTAATAAGTTAATATAAATTCATTTTCAACCGGATAAATGGAGGTTAAAAGTTAGGATTGTCAAACTCGATTCACGGAATTTTTCTTCCTAGAAAAGTCTTTGTAACCGGTGCTTCCGCAACTAGTTCAACTTCCCCGCTCAACGCTTTTGATGCAGCTCTTATAAAAGCTAAGATAGGTCAATGTAACCTTGTATGTGTATCATCAATTCTACCGCCAGATGCAGAGTTTGTGGAAAATCATGAAATAACTCCTGGAACCATAACCTTCTGTGTTATGGCAAGAATGGATGGAAACCCAGGAGAAACTATTGGTGCTGGAATTGGTTGGGCTTGGGGAATTACACAGGACGGAAAAAAGTATGGTATTGTTGCTGAAGCTCATGGTTATAAGGATAAAGAAGCAATTGAAAGAGAATTAAAGTGGAAGCTTCAGGAGATGGCGAAGGTTAGACAAATGCAGCTTTTGTCAATTGAGACAAGACTTGAGTGTCTTGAAGTCCCTAAAGGCAAGTATGGTAGTGCTGTTGTAGCTCTAGTTTATATTCCTTGGAGCGAAGAGGAAGCAAAAAGAGAAATTCAAGAGGAAAATTTGACTATTCAGGGTGAAATTCTCAAATCCTCTTTAAGAAACAATAACCATTTAAAGTTAAACTCAAAAGTTCTCTTAAGGTAGTCTTAGGTTTAACTCTAAAAATCCAAAGCTTTTTTACACATTTTGTGAATTTTAACGTTAGTTATGGTTACAAACTTTTTAGAGCTTTGCAACCTTTGTGAACAGTTAAAGAAGGTGGGTAGTAAAAAAGCTAAGGTAAGTATGGTAGCAGATTTTTTAAGGAAGGTTTCCCTCCCAACTGAAGCGGGTCTTATAGTTCACTTTATTGTTGGAAGAATTCCTCCAGATATTCCTCCCCTTAATGTGGGATACGCCCTAGTTTATGACATAATCAAAAAAATCTCAAACATAACGGATGAACAGTTTTTAGACGAATATAATAAGACGGGAGACATTGGAGAAACTGTAGAAACAATTTTTAAAAAGAATCCTCCTAAAACTCAAAAACTCTTTTTTGAAAGTCCTCTAACAGTAACAGAATTTCACAATATTCTTAAAAAAATAGGTGAAACAACAGGGGAAAACTCAAGAATAAAAAAGGGAAGATTAATTGAAAGTCTTTTGGTTAGGATAAGCCCTGTTGAAGCAAAATACTTTGTTAAAAACCTAATTGGAGAAATGAGGCATGGTGTTAGTGAAGGTTTAATGGAAGAAGCTATCGCTAAGACCTTTAATATAAGCCTTGAAAAAGTTAGATTTGCTCACATGGTAGCAGGAGATCTTGGAGAGGTTTGCAAAATTTTAAAGCAGAAAGGGAAGGAAGGATTAGAAGAAATTTCTTTAACACTATTTCAACCAATAAAACCGATGCTTGCAGATATGGCAAAAAATCCGGCTGAAGCTATAGCTAGACATGGTGGAAAAACAAGTTTTGAGTTTAAATTAGATGGTATAAGAGTTCAGATTCATAAAAAAGACTCAGAGATAAAAATTTTTAGTAGACGATTAAAGGATGTTACAGAAAGTTTTCCTGAAATTGTGAAAACTGTTGCAAATAAGGTTAAGGCTCATAGTTTGATAATGGAAGGAGAGATAATTCCTGTTACAGATGAGGGTAAACCTCTACCCTTTCAATATATTATGAGGCGTTATGGTCGCATAAGAGGTATGGAGGAAACCTTCAAAAACATACCTGTAGCCCTTTACATTTTTGACCTTTTATATTTAAATGGAAAGCCTCTAGTTAATCAGCCTTTTCTTGAGAGAAGAAAAATTTTAAGTGACATAGTTCCAGGTCAAATGTTAACACCTCAACTTATAACTTCAAGTGTTAATGAAGCTGAAACTTTTTTTGAGAAAGCCATAGAAGAAGGGCATGAAGGTTTAATAGCTAAACAGTTAAACTCAATATACACACCTGGTATTAGAGGTAAAAAGTGGTTAAAGATTAAGAAAGTTTTAGAAACATTAGATCTTGTAATTTTAGCTGCTGAATATGGACACGGATATAGACATAAATGGCTTAGCGATTATTATCTTGGTGTGAAAAATTCTGAGGATAAAGAAGGAACGATTTCTACAGTTTCTTCTTTTGCTGATTATGTTGAAAAGTTTAATCATAATAAGTTTAAGGTTGTAGGTAAAACTTTTAAGGGTTTAACCGACGACGAGATTAAAATGGTTACGGATAAACTTAAAAAAATTGTTCTAGAACAACATGGTAGAACTGTAATAGTAAAACCAGAAATTGTTGTTGAGGTTGCATTTTCAGACATTCAGAAAAGTCCACTATATTCATGTGGTTATGCACTTAGATTTGCAAGGATAATAAGAATAAGGGACGATAAAACCGTTAATGAAATAGATAGCATAGAAAAGGTTAAAAGAATGTATAAAGAGCAATTAGGA
>CAZAHF010000029.1:12058-15268 GCA_964484995.1 uncultured Candidatus Bathyarchaeia archaeon
CCAAATTAGAAATATGCAGGATTTTTTAAAGTATGAGTCTGTAGCTAGATGGATTAGTAATTTTCCGGATAGACCAAACACAAAAAAAAGTTACTTAGCTAGCCTAAAAAAGTTTGTTGAGTGGATTGGTAAGGATCCAGATAAACTGGTTTATGAGGCTAAGTTAAATCCCTCGAAGATTCATAGTCAAATGAAAAGATATTATAACCTTCTGATTGAGGAGGGAAAAAGCTCAAAAACAGCGATTCTGGTTTATCAGTCTTTAAGGTCTTTTTTTAGATGGAATGATATTGTTTTAGGACGGACACCTAGAGGCTTTAAGGGTAGAGTAGAATATGGTTCAACCCATGTTTTAACTCCAACTGAGGTTGCTCTTATGGTTGATGCATGCCCAAACATTAGAGACAAATGTATTATTGTTTTTCTTGCCCAGTCAGGTCAGAGAATAGGTGTTCTAACCGCCTTAAAGTATAAGCATATTAAAAATGGGTTGGAAAAGGAAGTTTTTCCACTTATAATTGAGGTCCCAGCTGTTTTAAGAGATGTAAAAGGTGTTAATGTTAACAAACTTGGAGAGACGTATAGATTTGCGGTCGGAAAAGATACAATTCTTTGTCTAAAAAAGATGATCCAAGAAAGAATAGAAAATGGCGAAAAAATAACTGATGAAAGCTGGCTTTTTAGAAGTTACTCGGAAGCTAAAACAGTAAATGGAAAAAAGATTCTGGTTAAAGTTCCAAAGGGTAGGATTGGTAAACCATTAACCTCAGCAGCAATAAGAGATATTGTTAATAAAGCAGCATTTAAGGCTGGAATTCAAACTAAAGCATCAGAAAAGAGATATGAGATTCATCCTCACATTTTTAGAAGATACTGGAATATGCGTATGCAAGAAGCTGGTTTAAGTGAAGATCTAAGAAACTTTATGCTTGGACATAAATTACCATATGATGGAGCATACAGTAAATGGTATCCTGATGCAATAAAAAGGGAATGGCACACAAAAAATGTTGAACAGTATTTAAGTGTTCCAGCAGAAAGTCTTCAGTTTTTACGATTTACTTAACACTTCTTTAGGCTTTATTGGTCTAACAGACTCTAGGACTGAGTTCTGGATAAACCTTAATAATGTATCTTCAAGCTCAGAAAAACTTGGAATATTCACATAAACCTTATTTGGAATATAGATCATAAATGGAAGTTCAATAGTGTTAGAATATTCCCCCTCAGAAGTCATGGTTAAAATTTTTATTATAAGCTTTTCCTCACCAAAACTTTGATTTTCTGAGGGCTTATAATATATCTCATAACTCCATTCAGGAGGAAGCCTATGACGTAGATATTTTTTTAACAATGCAATAAGAGTTTCTCCATATTTTAATGCAAACTCTTTTCTTTCACTTTGAGGAATTGGAAATTTTACCAGTTTTAACACCCAAAGACTTAAACAGTTGTCTACAGGTAGCCATACTTAAACCTAAATAGGAGAGTATCATACTTAAAAACTTTTTATATTAGAAGTTTTCTCATAATAGTTCTGTGTTTAACATGGTTTGAGGGAGTAATAGTGGGGTATCGTTTTATTTAACGGCAAAAATAAAAACCAAAAAACAGTCAAACTGTTTGATACAACCTTAAGAGACGGAGAACAAACACCAGGTGTTTCTCTAACTCCTGAAAAAAAACTTAGAATAGCTAAAATGTTAGATGAGATTGGAGTTAACATTATTGAAGGTGGTTTTGCAAGCGTCTCTGAAGGTGATTTTCAAGCTTTAAAGCTTATGGCTAAAGAGAACCTAAAAGCAGAAGTATGTAGTATGGCGAGGGCAAATTTAGCAGATATTGATGCTGTAATAAAGACAGAGGTGCCAGGGGTTCATATTGTTGTTCCAACATCAAAAATCCATTTAGAATATAAGCTTAAGATGACAATGGATGAAGTTCTAAACTTAACTGTAGAATGCATAGATTATGCTAAAAAACACGGGTTAATTGTTGAGCTTTCTGCTGAGGATGGTTCAAGATCTGATGTAAATTTTCTTAAACGTTTCTTCTCCCTAGGGGCGGACAATGGAGCTGATAGAGTGTGTCTTTGCGATACAGTGGGAATATTAACACCGGAACGTTCTTACGAGCTTGTTGCTGAACTATGTAAAAACATAAACATTCCTTTTGGTATTCACTGCCATAACGATTTTGGCTTAGCTACAGTTAACACGCTTGCAGCGGTTAAAGCTGGAGCAAATCATGTTCACGTTACAGTAAATGGCTTAGGGGAACGTGCTGGAAATGCTGCTTTAGAAGAAGTTGTTATGGTTTTAAGTCACCTGTACGGGTTTAAGTTAAGCTTAAAAACAGAAAAGCTTTATGAGCTTTCAAGAACGGTTTCAAGGTTAACAGGTATCCCTGTCCAACCGAATAAGGCTATTGTTGGAGATAATGCTTTCACCCATGAATCTGGAATTCATACTAAGGCTATTCTTTCCTATCCGTTAACCTATGAACCCTTAAATCCTGAAACTGTTGGTTTTAGAAGAAGGTTTATAGTTGGTAAACATGCAGGTTTAGCGGGAGTGAAAGCTATGCTTGAACAATTAAACATTTATCCGACAGAGGAGCAGTTAGCTGAGATTTTTAGAAGAGTTAAGAGTTTGGGTGATAAGGGTAAAACTGTTACAGATAGTGATCTTCAAGCTATAGCTGAAGCTGTTATGGGGGTTCCTCAGATAAGACCTATTAAACTTAAGGGTTTAACTGTAACAACAGGAGATAGAATAACTCCAACAGCTTCTGTTAGACTTGAGGTTAATGGACAAGAGTTTGTTGAGGCTGGTGTAGGGGTAGGTCCTGTAGATGCTGCCATAAATGCAATAAAGAAGGTTGGAGGAGCTATTGCGGATGTTGTTTTGGAGGAGTATCATGTTAAATCTATTACTGGTGGAACAAATGCCGTTGTAGAGGTTATAGTGAGACTAAGAAAAGGGGATAGAATTGTTACAGCTTCTGGTGCACATGAAGATATCGTAATGGCTAGTGTTGAAGCTGTCTTAAGCGGTATGAACACTCTACTGTCTACCTATTTAAATAAAAACAAAAAGTAGCTAATATCCATAAAAAAGGCGATGAATAAATAAAAATATTTACATAAACTTGGAAACAATGCTAAAGAAAATTTTTTCTAGTTTCTTTTTATATCATGGACATGTATAC
>CAZAHF010000030.1:0-1748 GCA_964484995.1 uncultured Candidatus Bathyarchaeia archaeon
TCTGTTTCTTATCTTCAAAAAGCAGCTGAAGCAGCAAAAAAGACTTAAAAAATCTCGTGATCAAAAACCTCTTTTTATTTATTTTTTTACTTATACTCACTTAAACGTCTTAAGATTGTGGAGGTGAAAATTTTGAAGTATACTAGAGCATGGGAAGTTAAAGGGTTTAAAGCAAACCCGCCTTATGAAAGGGTGCTTAAAGTTCTTCTTTGCCCAGACCTTCATAAAACCAAAAACTTCTCCTTGGGAATGACTGTTCTTCCTCCAGGAAGTTCAAGTAGTCCTCATATTCATGAAAAAGAAGAGGAAGTTTGGTATGTGGTTTGGGGAAGAGGAGAAGCTAAAGTTGGAGATGAAAAAATCCCTATAGAAAGAGATGTTGCAATTTATGTTCCCCCAAATACATCCCATCAACTTATCAATACAGGTGATGAATCTCTAAAAGTACTCTGGTTTTTTACACCACCAGGACCTGAAAAAAAGTTTTTGGGTAGGGAGGTTGGAGAAGCTTGACATGTATTAAAGCTTGGGAGGTTAAAGGAAAACAGATTCCAGCACCCTATGAAAGGGTGCTTAAAATATTAGCTTCACCAGAAACACCCAAAATGAAAGCTGAAAACTTTACTTTTGGTATGTCAATTATAGCTGCTGGAAGCAAAACAGACAAACATGCTCATGAAGGAACAGAAGAATGTATTTATGTTGTGTCTGGTAGAGGTGAAGCTGTAATAGCTGGAGAGAAATATGAGATAGGTCCAGATGTAGTTATCTTAGTAAAGCCAGGTCAAGACCACCAGTTCTTTAATCACTCAGATGAGACGATGAGATTAATATGGGTTTACGCACCTCCAGGAGCGGAAAAAAGTCTTCTTAAAATGGCTGTTGAGAAAAGTTAAGTGTTAAAAACCGTTAGATTTCAAAGTTAAAGTATAAAAAATTTTAGGTTTAGAGGTATCATTACGGTAGTCGGTAGTTTACCTGATAAATAGGCTTTCCTCAAACGGATATTTACTGATTATTTCACAGCCTCCAGCCCTAACCACAGCGTTTTGTTCAAGTCTTACTCCACCAACACCAACCTTACCAGCAAACGGTTCAATAGAAAACACCATATTTTCCTTTAACTCTACAGGATTGTCTTTAGAAAACTCTGCTAGGTATGGGGGTTCTAAGGCTCCAAGACCATCACCATGCCCAAGAAAACCTCCATGAAGTCCTCCGGCAGCATATGCTGCTTGATAGACATCCCATGTGGTATTTCCTGGTTTTAATGCTTCCAAGGCTGCCTGTAAAGCATTATATGACCTCATAAAGATTTCTTTTTGCTCCCTACTTGGTTCTACATCTCCAGCAATCCAAACCCTTGTAAAATCAGCATAATACCCATTATAACATGCACCAATATCAACAATCACAAAATCTCCTGGTTCTATTATTCTATCTGACGTAAACCTTCGGTATGGGAAAGTATACGGTCCTGAACATACGATGTTTGAACATTGGGTCCACTCGCTTCCTAAATCATACATTTCCTTAAAGGCTGCAGACAAAACTTCACATTCCTTTATTCCTGGTTTTTTATGGATTAACTCTCTAGCCGCAGTCATCCCTCGAACAGTCATGCTACAAGCAATCTTCAAACATTTTATCTCATCCTCAGTTTTTATCATCCTAGCCTGCATCATTAGGTCAGCACCATCAACAAACTTTACATTTGGATATGCCTTAGGAAGAGCTTCATAAACAGC
>CAZAHF010000030.1:1848-14875 GCA_964484995.1 uncultured Candidatus Bathyarchaeia archaeon
CACCATCAACAAACTTTACATTTGGATATGCCTTAGGAAGAGCTTCATAAACAGCGGAGACCATGCATCAACAGCTATTGTTTTTGGCTGCAACAGGATCTTCTATGCTTGAACCAGCAGCAAACCTTACATAGTCAACCATCCAAGACATTCTAGCCTTAACATGGTCATCATCCATAGTATAAAGTATTGGTTTATCCATACCTCTCCCAAGAATAGCTTCAGTAAAACCAAAACGTATCACAGGCCATAGGTGAAACCTAAAACCTGTAAGATATCTAACATTTTCCCATGCAAAACAGAAGACAGCGTCAACCTCACGTTCCTTTAAAACTTGTTTCACCTTGTTTAATCTATCCCTTAAAAGTCTCTCAGGGTTAACTCTTTGATCCTCCCAGTCAACAACCATTTGTCCTATGCCTAAGTCATAGTATGGAGGACCATAATTTGGTCTAGACATAACACTACCTCAATGACTACATGATAAGTAATCACTATAAAGAATTTTCGTTATATAGTGTGGTGTTCTACGCTACCAGTCCTTAAAAAATTAAAAATAAAATAAACATCCACTTAACTTTTTATAACAAAAACTCTAAAACATTTTGTTAACAAAGTATGATTTGGTGAATAAAATTTGGAATATAAAGTTTATATTACTGTTGTAAGCCAGGAGGGTAAATGTGCTGCTGAACATAAAGTTGGAGACGTTATTGAGGTAACAGGGCCGGTAATAACTAAGGGACATATATGTAACTCAGCTTTAGTTGCAATGTTCCCGGAAATTCTTGCATTAAGACTTGGAGCAGAAATACCTTGGGCAAAAAAAGGAAAAGTTAAGGTTGCATGTCCTGATGCTGAGAATCCTGTAATATTCGAAATACGTAGAGGAGAAAAAATAGACTAAAATTAAATTTGTTAAACCTTAAGAACAATCCTACCTAAAACTTTTCCTTCTTTTAAGAGTTCAAGAGCCTTATTAGCATCCCCTAAAGACAAAACCTGACTAACCACAGGCTTAATTTTCCCCATCTCAGTAAGCTTAATAACATCAGCAAGATCTTGTCTAGTTCCACCTCTAGAACCAGCTATCTCCAAATCATAGTAGACTACTCTTGAAGGGGGGATTTGGAAATCAACACCATACTCATATCCAACAATCACAAGTTTTCCACCGTTTTTTAGGCTTTCAAAACCTTGCTTTAACGTTTTACTGTTTCCAACAAAATCTACAACAACATCTGCACCTTTACCGTCAGTAAACTTTTTAACAGCACTAATAAAACCTGTTTTTGCTACATTAACTGCAACATCAGCACCAAACTCCTCAGCTAACCTTACCTTTTCATCCAAAATATCCACGGCTAAAACCCTTGCACCTAAAGCTTTTGCTATCTGTACACCATGAATACCCAAACCACCTAACCCAATAATTACAACATCATCCCCCGCTTTTACCCTCCCCTGCTTTTGAATTGCGCGAAAAGGAGCAACAACAGCATCAGGTAATACTGCCACTTTTTCATAGGATAGTTTCTCAGAAAACTTAAAGGCGTTTCTTGCTGGAATTCTCACATATTCAGCAAATCCTCCATTAACCTCAAAACCTATCCTTCCAAGAGTAAAAAGGTTTTCACAAATATTTTCCCTTGAGATTCTACAATAGTAGCAGTTACCACATGTTATGTAAGGATACAGTACAACACTGTCTCCCTCTTTAAGGTTTTCAACCCTTTCACCCACCTCAACAACATCACCTGCCACCTCATGTCCCATAATATGAGGAAGAGTTACAGTTGGTACTTCACCAGAGTAAATTTTTAGGTCTGTGTGACAGACACCACAAGCTTTAACTCTAACTAAAACCTCATCTGAACCAATTTTTGGTGTTTTAACCTCATCCATTTTTAATGGTTCACCAAACTTATAAAGAACCATAGCCTTCAAACAAAAGCCTCCCTTACAATAAATTACTCCATAAAAACTTTAAAAATAATCTATTCAACCTCAATAAAGTCAGCTGAAACTGGTGGATGAGTAAAAAACTCAAGGTATCTAAGCTCTGTTTCACCTGTATTTTCTAGTTTATGTTTTTTCATTGGGGGAATATAGATTAACTCTTTTTCTTCAACAAAATACTCTTTTCCTTCCACAACCAGTTTACCTTTACCTTTAATTATAAGGATTAAAGACTCTCTTTCTTTATGGTAATGGTATTTTACAGCTGGAGTTTTTGGAGGAACAATAACAAATATACCTCCAATCTTTTTTGCACCCTCTTTTTCACTAAGAATTGTTAACCTACGTGTTTTATCCTCTTCAAATCTTGAAAGCTCAAGAAAATCTTTAATTTTAAAGATTATCATTCTAAACCAACTATTCTTAGTGGGGTTTCATTAAACAATTAATCTTACTGAGTTACAACTATTCTAATACTCTTGATGTTCCTATCCTCAAACATATCAAAGGCTTTTTGCAGCTCTTCAAAAGACACCTTATGTGTTATTAACGGTTTAACATCTATTCTCCTAGTGGCTATCAGTTGTATTGAAGGATTCCAGTCTTCCGGAAGCATTGCTCGACTCCCAATTATGGATAACTGTTTATAGTAGAAGGGGAAAAGACTTAAATCTCCAGCCTTTTCATCGGATATTCCAAATGCCAATATTTTACCACCAGGTCTTATAAGCTCAACACATTCTTTAAGTGTTGCAGCACTTCCAGCCGTTTCGATTGCTAGGTCAACACCCCTACCCTCAGTAATTTCCTTAACACGAGATACCACATCTTCATATCCTGATCTAAGTTTAACATCAGCACCAAGCTCTCCAGCTAAATCCAGTTTCCATGTACTTCGAGTTATAGCTATAATCGGTCTTGCACCACGAAGTTTAGCAACCTGAATATGTAGTAGTCCTGTAAAACCACACCCCATTACTGCTATACTATCCCCTGGAAATACATTAACAAGTCTATGACTGTGTAGTACTGTTGCTAATGTGTTAACTATTGTAGCCTCTTCAAAGCTTATCCCGTCTGGAAGCTTGTAAACATTAGATTCAGGTACTGAAACATACTCCGCAAAAGTTCCGTTCATCTCCCGACCCATTAAACCTCCATTAGGACAAAGATTACGTAAACCTTTTTTACACCAAAAACACTGACCACAAGCTATCGTAGGATCTATGACCACCCGTTCTCCTGGCTTTACACTAGTTACTTTTGAGCCTACCTCCTCCACTTCTCCAGCAGACTCATGACCAGGAATTACTGGCAACCTGGCTTTTCCCTTACCGTTATAAATGTCAACATCCGTACCACAAAGGGCGGTTGCCCTAACTCTAACAAGCACATCATATTCTCCAATCACAGGTTTTTTAACTTCTTCAATTGAGAGTTTTCTTGGTTCTCTTAAAACAGCTGCACGTATTTTAAACACTCTCCTCAAAAAATTTATTGTGTGCTATACCTAAGACTTAATTCTGCTTAAGACAATTTATCCTTTATCATTACTATACTATGTAAAAAAGCAAGTTAGTGTTTTTATGTATGGAGCCCTAAATCAGTAAACCAGCTAAAACATCTCAACTAAAAATAGCATTAATCAGCTTGAAATACAGGTTCAGCTGATGAAACTAATTCAACCAGACTAAGTATCCTTATCTTTAACTTATCCTCCACTATCGCATGAGATAATATGAATTCGCATGTTGGACAGTCGGTAACAATAGCTTCAACACCAGTCTCAAGAGCATCTTTCACTCTCTTTTTGGCTATGGAATGTGCTACTTCAGGAAAAGCTACATTTAAACCTCCACCTCCACCGCAACACATGGAGTTTTCTTTACTTAGCTTCATCTCCACTAACTCAACTCCAGGTAGGCTCCTAATTATCTCTCTTGGAAGTTCATAAAGCTGCATACGTCTACCTAGATGGCAGGAATCATGATAGGTAATCTTCATGTTAACCTCTTTTTTAAACTCCACACTACCCTTCCTAATTCTTTCAGCAAGAACTTCAAGAATATGGTGTACATTAAAATCCATTTTTCCAAAAATTTTTGGGTAGTAGTTCTTAAATACTTCAAAACAGGCTGGACATGCTGTTATAATCTCTTTCACTCCAACTTTTTGGAATAATTTTAAGTTTTTTTCCGCTTGTTTTTCAAACTCGGGTTTTGCTCCGGCACAAAGTAAAGGTTCACCGCAGCATACCTCTTGGTTTCCAAGAGTTGTAAAATTGATATTCATAGACTTTAGGAGGTCTATGGTCTTATTGGCAACTCTTGCTAGTCTTCTTACAGACGAAGCCATACAGCCAACATAAAACAGAACATCAGCTTTTTTCTCTTGTAAACCTACTTTTTGTATAAATTCTGTTCGTGTTGATGGGTCGAATCCAAAGGGGTTATCTGTTGTAAAAATATTTTGTAGAAGCTTAAAGTATCCCTCAGGAATCTTTTTTAACCTGTATAAGTCAGCTCTTCCTGCTTCTCCTATCTCTATGAGTTTTACGTCAGCTGGACAAACTTCTTCACAAAACTTACACGTGGTACACAAATACATTGAGTCAATAAGTCTTTTTGTTGGAGGGAGATCTCCCTTTAAAAAGGCTTGAGCCAGTAAAATTCTTCCTCTTGCGGATATAGACTCCCATCCTACCTCTTCATAGGTTGGACAGACAACACGGCATTTTCCGCATCTTTGACATTTATAAAACTGAATTTCAAACTCTTTAAGAGAGATTTTAAACTCCCCCATCAATCTAAATCAAATATTTTCCCAGGATTCATAATGTTGTTTGGATCTAGAGCACGTTTAATTGTTTTCATAACCTCAACACCCCTACCATGCTGTTTTTCTATGAATGCTTTTCTAGCTAAACCAATACCATGTTCACCAGCTAAAGCACCACCCAACTCAAGAGCCATAAGATATACTTCTTCCCAAACCTTCCTTATCCTAGGAAATTCTTCCTCCATTTTTAACGGGTTTATCAAAATCACATTATGAACATTCCCATCTCCAGCATGACCAACAAGACCAAGTAAAACTCCATATTTTTCCCTAATCTTCTGGGTTCTAAGAATAGCTTCTGAAAGCCTACTCAATGGTACAACTATATCCTCCCCACTACTCATGTCACCTATTTCAGGTCTAAGCCTTAAAAAGGCAGGACCAATATCACGTCTAGCAGTCCAAAGTTTCTCTCTTTCAGCAGGGTCTTCAGCTGTTTTTACCTCAACAGCCCCTGACTCTAAAACTATTTTAACAGTTTTTTTAAGTTTTGCCTTAACATCCTCCACAGAACCATCCAACTCTATTAAAACCGCAGCTTCAACCTCCGGAATTCCAAGCTTTGAGTATTGATTAACCACCTGAATAGAAAATTTATCAAGAAATTCAACAGCTGAAGGAATCACCTTAGCCTTAATTAGCCTTACAGCTATTGTTGTTGCAGCCTTAAGATCCTCATATAATGCAAGAACAACTGCTCTATGCTCTGGTAAAGGTAAAATTTTTAGGGTTGCCTCTGTAATCACTCCAAGGGTTCCTTCCGAACCTACAAAAAGTCTTGTTAAGTCGTAGCCAATCGAATATTTTAGGGTTTTAGCTCCAGTTCTTATGACCTCACCATTTGGAAGCACAACCTCTAAACTTAAAACATAGTCTCTTGTTACCCCATACTTTACAGAACGCATACCTGCCGCATTTGTAGCTATCATACCACCAATTGTACAGTATTCTTCACTACCAGGATCTGGTGGAAAGAAAAAACCATAGGGTCTTAATGCTTCGTCAAGTTTTGCTTTAACAACACCAGGCTCAACAACAACCTGTAAATTGTCAACATCAATTTTTTTAATCTTATTCATACGGGTTAAATCAAGAACAATTCCACCTTTTATTGGGTTAACACTTCCAGTATAACTTGAGCCAGCGCCACGTGGAACAACAGGAATCTTCTTCTCGTTTGCAAAAGCCAGAATACGTGATACTTGGCTTGTGTTTTGAGGTCTAACAACAGCTATAGGGCGGTATCTTCTCAGCTCAGATTGTATGTATGGATGAGAAAACTTATCAAAAGAATAACAGTATAAGTCAGCTTCATCACTTGAAACATTACTCTCTCCAACAATCTCAACCAGCTTGTTATATAAGTTATCGTGTTGACTCAAATATAACACCACATAAAGTTTCTTATGAACAGTCTAATGTAAAATAATATTCTTCCTTCACCTCATAAACTTTACATTTTGTAACCACAAATCTGAAAACTTATGTATTTTACCAAGAATCATAACTTGATTAGACCGAAATATTTATAATCAAAACTTGTTGTTAGAATAAGTTTGGAGGTTATGTTATATGAGCGAAAAAAAGGAAGGAGTATCACGTCGTTCAGCTTTGAAGTATATTGCTACTGGTGTTATTTGTGGTGCAGTTGCTGGTGTAGGAGGCTTTTATGCGGGCCGAGCCACAGCCCCAGTAAAAGTAAAAGAGGTTATAAAGGAAGTCCCTGTTTATAAGCCCACACCACCAACCAAACCAACACCCCCTGCAGCAAAAAAGCCTGTAAGAATAGGTTTTAGTATGTCTTTAACAGGTGGCATGGCAGCAGGAGGAAAAGCTTCACTTTTAGCTATGCAAATGTGGAAAGATGATGTTAATGCAAAAGGAGGATTATGGGGAGAAAGACCTGTTGAACTTGTCTATTATGATGACCATTCAAATCCAGCAGATGTGCCAGCAATCTATGAAAAGTTGATTACCGTTGATAAGGTTGATTATGTGGTAGGACCTTATGCTACAGTACCAATAGCTGCAGCCATGCCAACCATAATGGAGCATAAAATGGCTTTCATAACTCTATTCGGACTTGCAGTAAACCAGAAGTTCAAATACAAATATTACTTCCAAATCATGCCAACAGGAGGACCAGACCCCTATGTCAACTGGTCTAAAGGCTTCTTCTGGTTAGCAGACCAAGCAAACCCGAGACCCAAAACAGTAGCCATAACAGGTGAAGCACATGAATAT
The DNA here is from genome assembly GCA_964484995.1 of uncultured Candidatus Bathyarchaeia archaeon. Classification (GTDB taxonomy): domain Archaea; phylum Thermoproteota; class Bathyarchaeia; order Hecatellales; family Hecatellaceae; genus EX4484-218. Next base: position 8,890 of record CAZAHF010000030.1, read on the forward strand.
GGTCAAAACGCAGCAATAGGTGCAAGAAAAAATGCTGAAGAATTTGGTTTTGAAATTATTTATGATAAATTAGTACCACCAGGTACAACTGACTTTACACCTGTAATGAGAGCTATAAAAGCAAAAAACCCAGACATAGTATTTATTGGAACATATGCAGCAGCAACGGTTGGTATGATTAAAGCAGCCAAAGAAGTAAACCTAGTACCTAAAATGATTGGTGGTGGATTAGTTGGATGGCAATTTGCACCTGTTAAGCAAACGTTTGGTCCTACCCTAAACGGTGTTGTAAACTATGACTTCTGGGTTCCCGTACCAACTTTAAAGTTTCCAGGAATAGATGAGCTTCTAAGAAGATATCAAGCTAAAGCTCCAGAACTTGGTATAGATCCACTCGGATACTACCTGCCACCATTTGCATACGCATATGTGCAGATATTAGGTCAGACTATTGAGGCTACAGGAACACCGGATAGTTTGCCAACCCAAGAAGAAGTAGGCGAATACATGAGAAAAGCAACCTTCGATACAATAGTTGGCAAGGTTAAGTTTGGTCCACTTGGTGAATGGGAGAAATCAAGAGTGCTTCAAATGCAGCACAGAAATGTCCAAAGCAGTGACCTCGAAGAATTTAAGAAGTCAGACAGATATAGTGTATTATATCCACCAGAATATAAGTGGGGAGAATTCATATACCCATTCCCTGGCTGGAAGTAAACAAAAATGTTTCCAACAGAGTTACTGGTAAACTCGTTGGCAGCTGGTATTTTACTTGGTGGTTTCTACGCACTAATAGCAATAGGGCTTTCTATATCTTTTGGCTTAATTGACGTTGTGAATATTGCCCATCCAACCTTTATCATCTTAGCTGGATACATAGTCTATATGCTTAACCTTATAACAGGAATAGACCCGGTGATTCTTGGTGTTTCTCTCTCCCCAATTTTTTATGTTTTAGGTGTAGTTGTATACGGAGCTTATAATAGAGCCTTTGAGAAGAGAGGTCAGGAAGCTTTAATGGGTTTGGTGTTTTTCTTTGGCATTCTTATCCTTATAGAGGTTTCTCTGCTTTTAAGGTTTGGTGTAGACCTTAGAACTATTTATGCACCATACACGATGGAGTCTATATCCTTGGGTATACTGACAATGCCGCTTCGACTAGTTTACCCGTTTATCGCAGGATTAATCATAGTGCTTGTTCTTTACCTCTTCTTCTCAAAAACGTTTATTGGCATAGCTACTAGAGCTGTTTCTCAAGATGATTTAGCAGTAAAATTGATGGGTGCTAAACCTGCAGTAATTAAGTCTGTTGCATTTGGTTTATCAATAGCTACAGCATCTATTGCTGGCGGTTTACTTATTGCAATGCAACCTATACATCCATTTTTGGACAGAGAATTTATAGGTAGAGTCTTTGCAATTGTTGTTCTTGGTGGAATGGGAAGTATACTTGGAACAATAGCTGCCGGAATAATTCTCGGTGTAGTAGAAAGCTTAACCGCTTCACTTTATGGTCCTGCATGGGCTCTAGCCGTTTCTTTTGGTATACTTATAGCAGTACTGGTTCTAAAACCAGAAGGCTTGTTTAGGAGGTAGATGAAAACAATGAGGTTTGCTTTACTAATACCAATAGTGATTATTGTGATGGTTATAGGGGCGATTATACCATTAGTTGTGAAGATATCTTATCTTTATTTTGCTGGTTTCATTGTATTAATGTATATTACTTTAGCTACCGCATGGAATATTTTAGGTGGGTATGCTGGCTATGTAAACTTCGGTACCGCCGGATTCTTTGGACTTGCAGCTTATCTATCAGCGTTTCTTTTAGAAAGTGTTGGTGTAAGTCTTCCGGTAGCATTACTTGCAGGTGGGGCTATTTCAGCAGCTCTGGGTCTAGGGATAGGCTATTCAACCTTAAAACTACGAGGGATTTTCTTTGCTATAGCTACACTTGCACTAGCAATTGTTATTCAGATGATTATAATCAATACACCTGCTGTTGGTGGCGCTGTAGGGTTTTATACCCTTAGACCGCCGCCACCACCACCCTACACTAACTATCTAGAATTTCTCTTTGTAGTGATGTTAGGTATAGCCTTAGCCTCAATAGTAACTTCTCGAGCTATTGAAAAATCAAAAATTGGAAGAGGACTTATTGCTTTAAGAGATGATGAAACAGCAGCTGAATGTATGGGTGTACCTGTGTTTAAGCTTAAGCTTTTAGCCGCAGGGTTAAGTGGCTTCTTTATGGGTTTAGCTGGAGCACCATACCCATACTATATAACTTACATGGAGCCAATTAGTGTGTTTTCACTAGACATAAGTGTAAATGCTGTAGCAATGCCATTAATAGGTGGGTTAGGTACATGGATAGGTCCATTAATTGGTGCTGCTATTGTAGCAGCTATTCAGCAAGCGGTAACAGTTACAATAGGTTCGGAGCTTAACCTTGTAATTATAGGTGTTTTACTTGTTGCGTTCGTTGTAGCTGCACCTTACGGGATAGTAGGACTTATAAGAGAGAGAATAAGGAGGTTATCTTGATGAGTAGAATGTCAATATTGGAGATTAATAAAGTATCAAAAAACTTTGGTGGTCTTCAGGCTTTAAGAAATGTTGATGCTAAAATTAACAGAGGAGAACGTTTTGGGTTAATAGGCCCAAACGGGTCAGGTAAAACAACCCTCCTAAACGTAATTACAGGGGCATTACCATGTGATGGGGGAAAAATAATTTTTGATGGTAAAGATATAACAAGGCTACCTGGATATAAAAGAACAAGACTTGGTATAACAAGAACCTTCCAAATACCAAAACCTTTCACCAGCATGACTGTACTGGATAATGTGGTTATACCCTTAATGTACGCATCCCCAAAAGAAACACCTATTCATGACGTACATGAAACAGCTTTAGAAACACTTCGACTGGTAGACTTAGATAAAAAAGCTAACCTAAAACCTGGTGAATTAACCCAGATAGAAATGAGAAAACTTGAGTTAGCAAGAGCTTTAGCTATTAAACCAAAACTCTTACTTCTAGATGAGGTGTGTGCTGGTTTAACAAGCGCTGAGATAGATGATGTTTTATCTATACTTAGACGTTTGAATGAGGAGGAAGGTATAACAATAATTATGATAGAACATATAATGAGAGCTGTTATGACTTTCTGTGAAAGAATAATGGTTCTTAATAGCGGTATAAAAATAGCTGAAGGTACACCTGAAGAAATAACTAATAATGCAGAGGTGGTGAAAGCTTACCTTGGTGAGTGATAACACAGTATTAAAAGTAGACAATGTTTACGCGGGATACGGCGCGGTAAGGGTTCTTCAAGGAGTTTCTGTCAAATTAAATAAGGGAGAGGTAACAGTTCTTCTTGGAACTAACGGTAACGGTAAAAGTACACTTCTAAAATGTATAGCTGGAATAGTAACCCCGACTTCCGGTAGTATAAACCTAAAACTAAACGGTGAAAACATAATTCTTAATGGTAAAGCACCAGATGAAGTTGTTAAACTTGGAGTTTGCCTAGTTCCTGAAGGAAGAAGATTATTCCCAAAACTAACTGTTGAGGAAAACTTGACTGTTGGAGCATACAGAAAAGGTGCACGTAAAAACATAAAAGAAAACCTTGAAATTGTCTACAGTCTCTTTCCAATTTTAAAGGAACGTAAAACACAGCTTGCTGGAACTTTAAGTGGTGGAGAACAGCAAATGCTGGCAATAGCTAGAGGTTTAATGTCAAACCCAAAAATACTGTTGATTGATGAGCCTTCTCTTGGTTTAGCTCCTATACTTGTTAGTAGGGTTATGTCTAAAATCAAGGAGCTAAAAGAGCATTATGGGTTAACAATATTTATGGCTGAACAAAACCTTTACCAAGCAACAAAAATTGCTGATAGAGGATACATAATGGTTCATGGAAAAATCGAGTTTGAAGGCGACACAGAACAACTACGTGAGCATGAACTTGTTAAGAGATACTACTTAGGCGGATAAACAAAATTTTTTCTTTTTCTAAAATAAAAAGTGTTTTAAAAATAAATTATAATTTTTTTAGGGTTATACTTTATACACTTTACAGAGGGTCCCTCTGTCTGGAACGGATCCACATATCTTTTCTCTTGGTGTATCGGCTGTTACCACATTAATATTTGACTCAAAGCAGCCATGCTCTGGTGCTGGTTTTTCTGGGAACCACCATCCATGTCTTGCATGAATAATCATTGGATGAATGTTATCTGTTACTTTAGCTTTAAACTTAGCTTTTTCACCCCTAACCTGTGGAGTTTCAATCCAAACCCAGTCTCCATCCTTAATACCAAGCTTTTCCGCTGTTTCCGGATGAATTTCAACCTCGGGATCAGGTGTTAATCTACGTAGGCTAGGAATTTGTCTTCCCTCAGAATGGAAGAAGTTGATGTATCTTGAACCAGTGATTAGAATATACGGATATTCCTTTAAAAGCTCTGGAGTGCTAATAGGGCTTTCTGGGGGTTCTGTGTAGGTTGGCAGCGGATCATACCCATGTTTTTCGAAGATTGTTGAATAAAGCTCTACTTTCCCTGTTGGTGTGTTAAAGCCTTCCTGTTCATACTTTTTGTATCTCATAGGCTCCATTATATATCCTCTTTTCTTAAACTCTTCAAATGTAATACCTAACCCTTTAACCCTCCACTCATTAAACTCTTCAACACTATTCCAGGGTAGGAATTTTCTGTTTGCCCATGGAATTCTCTTAACAAGCTCTATAGATATTTTCATATCATGCCAACACTCATAAAGAGGCTCTATTACTTTCTGTCTTGCACCAATATAGTTTACATACATAAGGTTACAACCATCATCTCTCTCAGGCCACATTGCTGCTGGAAGCACATAATCAGCTAACTCAGCATTAGGAGTCATAAAGAAATCTATAACAACAAAAAGTTCAAGCTTCTTAAACGCTTCCCAAACCTTCTTACTGTTCTCAATGTTTACTATAGGGTTCCCGCCACCACAAATTAATGCTTTTATAGGATAGGGCTTCCCGGTTAAAATTGCATCTATTAAGAGAAGAGAATTAACAAACGGAAGTGGTGCTTCTGTTCCTGATATAAGCGGGTAAACATCACTTCCTATACGTTTTTTCTCTACTTCGGGATCCGGTCTAAACGTCCGTCCTTCTTTACCAACTCCAAGTAGTACTTCGTCACCCACGTATCCCTTGGGACGTACTGGGAAGACATTTCCTCCTTTTATATCAAGATTTCCGGTGAGTGCAATCATAATGGCTAATGCACGACATGTCTGAGTGGAGTTAATATTATGTTCAATTGCAACTCTATGATGAAGAACTGCCGGTTTTGTTGTAGCATACATTCTTGCGGCTTCTCTAATCTTGTCAGCAGGAACCCATGTTATTTCGGCTACTTTTTCCGGTGGAAATTGTTTTACATGCTCTTTTAGCTTATCAAAACCATAACACCACTTTTCAACAAACTCCTTATCGTAGAGTTCCTCCTCTATAATCGTGTTTATCATTCCCAAGGCTAAAGCAACATCTGTTCCAGGTCTAACTTGCAACCATAAGTCTGCTTGGGAAGCATGGATAGTTCGACGGGGATCAACAACAATAAGCTTTACATTTCTTTTACGTTTAGCATCCACTATTTCTTTTCCTCTTGGTGGATGTGAAACTATAGGGTTTCCTCCCCAAACCACAATACAATTTGCGTTTTCATAGTCAGGCCCTACTTCCATCATAATAGATTCGCCATAAGTACAAACTTCCGCCACTATTGATGGGGCAAAACAAACATGTAAATCGACACTTACAACATTTGGACTACCAAGCGCATAGACCAGTAAAGCTGTAGAGTATAAGGTAGGTCTTGGACCTGTACCATGAATTGCAGCAATAGATTCTGGACCATATTTTTCCTTAATTTCTGTAAGTTTTTCAGCAATCTCGTTTAAGGCTTGATCCCATGTTATT
>CAZAHF010000031.1:0-14730 GCA_964484995.1 uncultured Candidatus Bathyarchaeia archaeon
TTCAGGATCCTGTCCCGTAGGGGTTCGTGGGTTCAAATCCCACCCCCCGCATCAAACCTAAAAATTAGGTAAGCTAGCTTTTTTTACGTAGAAAAATTTGCAGGTTTAACTTTTACTAGTGTCGAATTAAAGACTGGTCCTCCACCTATTTTTTGAGTTAGGTCTGGGGATATCTGATTTTTAGGTTTTTTATCTAGGTCTAAACCTCCTTTTGGGGTCCATAATACTCCCTGAGGAACAGCGTCGGTTGCTATAGCCTTTAACCTAATATTTCCATACTCATTATAGAGAATTATCTGGCTTCCATCCTTAATCCCATGTTTTTCCGCGTCTTTCGGGTTTATCCATACTATGCTTGGTATTAACCCATAAACATCCTGAAACTGAGTGTGGGTGTAGGTTGAAAGAGCACTACTAAGCAAAACTAGAAAATCTTTTTTTGGTATTTTTGGTTGATAAGGTAAAGGTGTACAACCCAATTTTTTGGCTTTCGTAGAATATAGCTCTATTTTACCCGAAGAAGTTTGATACTCGTTTTTTGGTTTAGGTTTAAGCTTTAAAGTTTTTCCGCTTCTTAATTTTTCAACAAAACCTTCTCCTAAAGCCTCTTTAAGGATTTCCCACGGCTCTTTATACAACCACTTGTTTTTTAGGTTTAGCTTTTTAGCAATTTGTCGAGTAACCCATAACTCGTCTTTGCTTTCACCTAAAGGTTCAACTACTCTTTGTGATTTTCTTATATACCCGTGGCTGTATGAGATTACAACATCTTCTTTTTCAAGGTAGGTTGGTGCCGGTAAAACAACATCAGCAAGCTTGGCAGTTTCAGTCCAATGTGTTTCATGTACAACAACAAAAACATCTTCTCTTAAAAGTCCCTTCCAAACTAAGGCTTGATTTGGAAGGGTTACAGCAGGATTCATGTTATAAATATACACATATTTAAATCTGCCTTTCTCCAAAACTTTTCCTAATCCAACTTGACTAACAGTTAAAAACTTTTTATTGGTTAACTCTTCACCTGTTAAAAGTTTTAGGTTTATACTCCAACCTTGACTATTACTATAGTAAAAGCCTCTGTGAATACCTATTAAAGCAGGTAAAAGTGAAACCGCTCTAACAGCCTCAGCACCGTTAAAACTTTTTTGAAACCCTAACCCTATCATTATCAAGTTTGGCTTTAAATTCGAGTAGTTCTCTCCAAACTCTTTAACTATATCCCAACTAACTCCCGTATACTTTTCAACTCGGCTTGGAGTCCATCTCATAGCTTCTTTCTTAAATTCTTCAAAACCAACCGTCCATCTACTAATAAACTTAAAATCAATTTTCCTATTCTCTATAAGATATCTTGCAACACCATAAGCAAGAGCAACATCACTACCAGGTTTAGGTTGAATCCATAAATCAGCTTTTTTAGCTGTTCTACTTTTTCTTGAGTCTACCACAACAATTTTACAGCCTTTTTTCCTAGATTTAAAAGCTAAAAACCATTGATGGGGAGAACTAACAACAGCATTAAACCCCCAAAAAACTACTAGTCGCATGTTTAATAATTCTTCAGGTTGAGCTCCATAACTTAACCCATAATGTAAACCTATGGCTTCATGGCCAGATTTACTGCATATACTATAGTCTGTTCTTGCAGCTCCAATAGCATACCATAACCTTTGAGCCACAAACCATGTAAATAGTCCCATGTTACCTGCATATTCTAAATGAAGAACAGCATCGGATCCATACTCCCTAAGAACCTTTTTCAACCTTACAGTAATTGTGTTTAAAGCTTTCTCCCAGGATACACGTTTAAACCTACCGTTAGGTTTTTTTCCATCTCTAAGATACGGATAAAGAACTCTTTGGGGACTGTAGGTTCTTTGAGGATCTTTTAAACCTCTTGAACACAAAAAACCTTTAGTAACAGGGTTTTCAGTATCTCCCTTTACACAAACAACTTTTTTATGATGTTTTAGAGCTAGCATAAAACAAGTATCATAGCAATCCCTTGGACAAACAACTCTAATAAAATTTTTATTTTTACTTACCCTTCATCACCCAAGGCTTTAGTAAAATGTTAGAAGCAAAAAATAGCCTTTGTTAGTTAGAAAAAAAGGTTAGGTTAAGTGTCTAGGTTTTTATTGGTTTATATCCGCTTTTTTCTAAGCTTGGTGCGCCAACGTAGATAAACAATAACTCTAACAGGTCAACATTACTTGCATTTTCAATGTAGTGTGGAGCACCTTTCGGTATAAAGATTACATCTCCAGGTCCACATTCATAGGTAAAATCACCACAAGAACCTTTTCCATGACCGCTTTTTATTATGATAAATTCTTCGGCATTTTCATGAACATGAAGCTCATGTTTGCCTCCGGGTGGAAAAATTGTATATCCTAGAGTTCCCATAGTTGATCCTGCAGTTTTTTCATCAATAAGCCAGCGTAAAACCATTTTAACCAGCCTTCTTCAGGAGCTAATGTTTCATCTGGTTTAACAAGATACATGTTAATTTTTCTTGGTTTTTGTTGCATATATAAAATCACCTCTTAAAATCTTCTACCTTAAAAAGCCATAAAAGCTTTTCAGCTAGACTAAGCTTTAACTGTTTTTTGTGCTGCAGTTTTTATAGCCTCCATTAAATCTTCCTCACTAATATGCATGGTTACTATAGGTATGGTTACAAAATCTTTTACAAGCTCACTAACTATAGGTGCACAAACTATCACTGTTGCTCCTTCTCTTTCAGCTTTTACAGCAGCTTTTAAGACTTCTTCAATAGTTACAGCTGAATATTCTTGTATTGGGATTTTTACTTTTCCAGCTTGAATAATTCTTGTTCTAATTTTATCTAAGGTTGGTCTTGCAGCAATTACTGCAACAAAAGGTTCACCTAAACCTCTTCCCTCAATTCTAGTAATGGTTTTAATTATTTGCCTAAAAGTTGAAAGTCTTAAATCACGTTTTTCCTCCATTATTTTGTTAAGAGTGCTTAGAGGAACTCTTGAAAGTTCACTAAACTCTCTTAAAGTAACTCCCAACTGTTTAAGTTTAGCTTTTAAACTTTTAGCGAATTCTTCATTAGAAGTTAAACCTGCCTTAATCAGCTCCCAACCACACAATTGTATCTTTTCTCCATAAAATTATCCTTAAAGTATAACAAATTTTGTTATTACTCGGAAAAATATATATGTTACTAACCCTATTGGATTATAAAAATACTCAGGCTTAAAGTTTGATGAACATTTTTGCTTCTTTTAAAATGAGGTTGAATATCTTGCTTCGTAGGCAAAAATTTTTGTTAGTATTTTTAGTTGTTTTTATAATTCTTCTCTCTTCTCTTACTGGGTTTTTTATAATTTGGGGTATTAAAAAACCTGAAAAACTAACCCCGGTTAGAATCGGCTACTTATCTACTGACATCCACCATATAGCTTTTTTTGTTGCCTACTACAAAGGTTGGTATCAAGATGAAGGTATAAAACCAATAAAAATGGAGTATCTTTATGGGATGCCTGAAATGATGGCGTTTCAAGCTGGTGAGCTTGACGCAGGATATGTAGGGTGTGTTCCTGCCATCATAGCAAAAGCTAAAGGTGCTGGTTTAGTGGTGGTGGCTTCTGCGAATCTTGAAGGTTCAGCTATTGTAGCTAAACCAGAAATAAAAAGCATTTTTGAACTTAATAACAAAACAGTTGGAACCCCTGGTATTGGTTCAATTCAAGATTGTATGATTCGAATGGTTGAAAAAAAGTTTAATCTTACCATGGAGATTAGACACTATAAATTTTCGGACTTACCACTGCTTTTAGAGAAAGGTGAAGTTGATGCATACATAGACTGGGAGCCTTTTTGTGCAGAGGCTATTGTAAAAAACATTGGTCACATAATATATACTTCCCACGATATTCTGCCAAACCACCAATGTTGTGTTTTTTATGTTTCTGAAAAACTTTTAAAAGAAAAACCTGAACTAGTCAAAAAACTTGTTAAAGTTCACGTTAAAGCTATGAGGTTTGTTCAAGAAAATCCTGAAGAAGCAAAAATGATTTTTTCAAAAATGACTGGTAAACCATTAAACGTTATTAGTGAGTGTTGGGAGAGGATGGTTTGGGATTATCATGTAAATGTTGAAAGTATAAAAATTTTTATTCCTTACCTTGTAGAGCAAGGAAAAATATCTGTTAAAGAAATTCCTAACATTAGCAAGTTTATAGATAGTCTTGTTAACACCGAGATTCTGGTTGAAGTTGAAAAAACCTTTGGTTAGAAGGGTTAAAAAGTTGAAATTTAAGAGGGAAACTTATAAGTCAACTTTAAACAATTTTGCTTCACTTGTCTGCTTCATTTTACTATGGGAACTTTTATCTATAGTTGTTTCTTCACCCTTTTTTCCAGGGCCACTTGACGTTATAAAAGCTTTTCTTGTCTTGCTTGTTGAGGGTGATATTGAAGGTATAAGCCTATTAAGTCATATTACTGCAAGTGTTTCACGCGTGCTTCTAGGTTTTAGCTTAGCTGTGGTTACAGGTATTCCCTTAGGTTTGGTTATGGGTTTAAGAAGAACTGTTTATGGTTCTGTTAAGTCTATTCTTGAACCTCTAAGGTTTATTCCACCGATTGCATGGATTCCTTTAGCAATAATCCTACTTACGGGTTATGCTAGGTATATGCTTATCATTTGGCTTGGAGCGTTTTTCCCTGTTTTACTTAACACAATAACTGGTGTTCAAACAACAAACCCTGTTCTTGTTGATGTTGCTAAAGTTTTTGGTGCTGACAAAAAAACAATTATAATGAAAATTGTTTTTTCAAATGCTTTACCAGAAATTTTTGCTGGTATGAGAATTGGTTTAGGTGTTGGATGGATGTGTATTGTAGCTGCTGAAATGATTGGTGGTGAAATGGCTGGTTTAGGTTGGCTAATCCTAAAATATGGTGAACTTTTAGATGTTGCTAGTATGGTTGTTGGAATGGTTTTAATAGGGGTTATTGGGCTTCTTATGAATGAAGCCTTTTTAAGAGCTGAAAAAAACCTTTTTAGGTGGCGTAAAGAGGTAACCCTATGAGATATAAGGTTGAAGTTGAAAACGTTTCAAAGTTCTTTGTTAACCCGAATGGAGAAAAACTTTATGTTTTAAAAAATATTTCGTTTAAAGTTTATGATGGAGAATTTTTATGTTTTGTTGGGCCTTCAGGATGTGGAAAAACAACCCTGCTAAGGATTATAGCTGGGCTTGAAACACCCTCTTCTGGTAAGGTTACAGTTGAAGGTAGTCCTCCAAACCCATCAAGAATAAGAATAGGGTTTGTTTTTCAGGAGGAAGCTCTTTTTCCATGGAGGAATGTTTGGAATAACATAAAGTTTGGTTTAGAAGTTAGAGGGGCTTATGAAGCTAAAATGGTTAAGGATACCATTAGGCTTGTTGGTTTAGAGGGGTTTGAAAACTATTATCCTCATCAACTTTCAGGTGGAATGCGTAAAAGAGTTGCTATTGCAAGAGCTTTAGCTGTAAACCCATCTATACTTTTAATGGATGAGCCTTTTGGAGATTTGGATGCACAAACAAGATGGATAATGCATAAAGAACTTTTTTCTATCCATGAAAAACTAAAGAAAACCACCATACTTGTAACCCATAATGTTGAGGAGGCTGTTTATCTGGCTGATAGAGTTTTAGTTTTAACTAAACGTCCTGCAACAGTCAAAAAAGAGGTGTTTATCAGGTTGGAAAGACCTAGAAATAAGCTTAACAGTCAGTTTATAAAACATAGGGAAGAAATAATAGGTCTTCTTAGAGAAGAGGTGCCAGAAATTTAAAAAATTTTTGCTTTGTTATTATCTAAAAAATTTTTCAGCTTAGGTTAACCAATAGAAATAAATAGTTGGTCTTCTGGAAAAATAAAAAAAGGTGGTTAACATGTCTTCTTCAGCCGTGACAAAATCAGCTGCTGTTCTTGTGATTCTAGTGATAGTTGTTGCTGTGGTTGCTGGTGTTGGTGGCTACTTTATGGGTCAATCTGCAGGATATTCTGCTGGATACGATAAAGGTGTTAAGGCTGGTGGGGCTGAAGCCTATGAAAAAGGTAAAAGTGAAGGTTATAAGGCTGGCTATGATGAAGGCTATAAAGCTGGGCTTGCAGCAGGAAAACCTAAAGGACCAGTTTTACCTGAAAAGATTAAGATAGGTTCTCTAATGTGTCTTAGTGGTTTTCTTGGGCCTATGGGTCAAAAAATTAAGCTTGGTGTTGAATTAGCTGTAAAAGAAATTAATAGAAAAGGTGGAATTGCTGGGAGGCCTGTTGAACTTATAATTGAAGATACAGCTACAGACCCGAAAACAGCTCTTGAAGCGTTTAAAAAGCTTGTTGAAGTTGACGGATGCAAAGTCGTTATAGGTCCTATGGCTAGTCCTGAGGTTATGGCTATAGGTAAATATGCTAACGAAAGAAAGGTTGTTGTAATTTCACCAACAGCTACCTCCCCAAAAATAACTACAGAGTTCCCTGACGATTACATATTTAGAACGGTTGGGAGTGATGCCTTACAAGGGAAAGCCTTAGCTGAGATAGCTCTTAAAAAAGGATTTACAAAAATTGCAACTTTAGTCTTAAACAACCCATACGGTATTGGTATAGAAGAAAAAGCTAAGGAAGTTCTTGGAGATAAAGTAATTCTTTCAGTTAGATATGATCCTGCAAAGATGGACTTTAGAACAGAGCTTTCTCAGATTAAAGATTCTGGTGCAGATTGTGTTATCTATGTTGGGTGGTATGAAGACGGACAAGTCATGTTTAGACAAGCTTTAGAGATGGGTTTGGATAATATTCAATGGATTGCTGCTGAGGGTGTTTATGGTGAGCCTATGTTTGATGTTGCTGAAGCAGCAGAGTTTATGAGTAAAGCTGTAATTGGTACAAGACCAATAGCACCAACAGGACTTATAACCTATGAACTCTTTGTTGAAAGCTTTAAAAAGGAGTATGGTGAAGCTCCAACAATGTATCAGGACACAGCCTATGATGCAACAATGCTTGCAGCTTTAGCCATAGCCTATGCTGGTGAATATGACGGTGCGAAAATTAAGAATGCATTAGAGTATGTTAGCCAATACTATATCGGTGCAACCGGACATAAGATGTTTGATAAAAACGGAGACCAAATAACCCAGTTCTATGAGATATGGAAAGTTGAAAAGGTTGACGGAGAATATAAGTTTGTTGGTATCGGAAGATGGCCTTAAAAATTAAACATTAACAATAATATTTTTTTGGTGTAGCTTTTGGTTATTAATTGGTTTCAAGTGTTATTTAACTCGGCTGTTACAGGCAGCCTATATTTGCTTGCTGCTGTAGGTTTAACTCTAACCTACGGTTTAACAAGGTTTCCGAATTTTGCTCATGCAGAGTTTATGGCTTTAGGAGCTTATACTGGTTATATGATTGCTGAACAGCTTAAACTTGGTTTTCCCTACTCGTTTATTGTAGCATTTTTTTCTTCAGCAGTTTTAGGAGCTGCCTCTTATCTTCTTGTTTTTAGGCCTCTTTCACGTAAGGGAGCTACAATCATACATTTAATGGTTGCATCTATCGGGCTTGGTTTTTTTGTTAGACATGCTATTCAACAGGTTTGGGGTGGTAGACAACTTTCCTTTAGGATGGTTTGGCCCTATTTTGATGTTGGACCTGTTAGGGTTACAGGTCTCTGGATTGCTCTCATTCTTTCGGCAGTAGTTATGGTTGGTGTTATGCATATTCTCTTAACTAGAACAAAGCTGGGGAAAGCGATAAGAGCTTCAGCAAACAATCCAGAATTGGCTATGGCTTCAGGTGTTAACATTGAAAAAATAGCTTTGGTTGTGTGGGTTGTTGGAGCAGCTTTAGCTGGGGTTGGGGGGTTATTTAGAGCAGCAGACACAAGACTTGTTCCGCTTATAGGATGGGAAATTTTACTTCCAGCATTTGCTGTTGTAATTTTAGGTGGTATAGGAAGTTTTTATGGTGCCTTAATAGCAGCTTATATCATAGGTTTAGCTGAAAACTTTGGTGTTGTTTTTCTTGTTATGTTTAAACTTTCAACAGACTATAAGTTTGCCATAGCCTTCATAATTTTGATTTTAACCTTAATCTTTAAACCCTCAGGTTTTGGTAGACTCTTTGGTGAGGGAGGTAAACCTGTCTGACCCATTAATTTACGTGCTAGACATGGCTGTCTTTGTTGGAATATTCTCTATTCTAGCATTAAGCCTAAACCTTGAATATGGGTTTACTGGTTTAGCAAACTTTGGTAAAGTAGCTTTTTTTATGGTTGGAGCATATACGTCTTCAATCTTAGCTAACATAGGTTTTTCCTATCTAGTGTGTATAGCTGTAGCGACGTTGGTTGCTGGTTTTGTTGGGCTTCTAGCTTCTCTACCAGCGTTAAGGTTAAGAGCGGATTATCTTGCAATTGTAACTCTTGCTTTTGGAGAGATTTTAAGGTTTGTATTTAAAAATGAGGATTGGATTGCAGGTGGAGTTAACGGAATAACCGTTCCTTCCGCTATCTATATAGCTGGAATTACTATTAGAACCATGATGCTTATCCAGCTAGCAATAGTGTATGCAACTCTAATTCTCTGTTATTTTATAGCTCAAACTCTTGTTAACTCACCCTACGGCAGAATTATAAGAGCAATAAGAGAAGATGAGCTTGCAACCCAAGTTCTAGGTAAAGATGTTTTTAAATATAAGGCTCAAATGTTTATGATAGGTTCTGCCATGGCTGGAATTTCAGGAAGCCTATTTTCCCAGTATGTAAGGTTTATTGACCCCTACACGTTTGAGCCTATTCTTACCTTTACTGTGTGGATGATGGTTATTCTTGGAGGACCAGCTAACAATTTAGGCGCTATTCTAGGGGCTGTTTTTGTTCAAGCCTTAGAAAGAGGAGCAAGAATAGCTAAAGACTATCTGCTGCTTCCGGTTGACCCTCATAATCTTAGAGTTATGCTAATAGGAATCCTTATAATCCTTATATTGATGTATAGACCTCAAGGTTTGCTTAAAGAAAGCCGTGTTAAAACACCTGCCTTAGAGGTTTCGTCAAAATGGCGGAAACGATCTTAAAAACTGTAAATTTAACAAAAGCATTTGGTGGTCTTAAAGCAGTAAATAATGTAACCCTTACGGTTAAAGAAAATACTATCACAGGTTTGATAGGTCCAAATGGAAGTGGAAAAACAACACTTTTTAATACAATTTCAGGCGTCTATAAACCAGACAAGGGAGAAATCTATTTTAATGGTGAAAGAATAGACGGGTTAAGCCCCCACAAAATTTATGCTAAAGGACTTGCAAGAACTTTTCAAACACCAAGACTTTTCCAACAACTGACCGTGCTTGACAATATGATGCTTGCAACAAGAAATCATCCAGGAGACAAAATTCTAAACGTGTTCTTTAAGAGACGTGAATGGGGTGAGCAGGAAGAAAAATTGGCTGAAAGAGCGCTTGAAATTCTTGAAATAGTAGAGTTAGACCGTTTTAAAGATACACCAGCTAGTGAGCTTTCAGGAGGACAAATGAAACTTTTAGAGTTAGCTAGAGTTTTAATGACTGACCCTAAAATGTTGCTTTTAGATGAGCCTGCTGCAGGTGTAAATCCAACTCTTGCAAGAAGAATATTTGAAAAAATAACTCAACTTAGAGATGAGCTTTCTTTAACGTTTTTTACAATTGAACATAGAATTGAAATTTTACTTGAGCATGCTGACTGGGTTTATGTTATGCATAATGGTTCAATAATAGCTGAGGGTAAACCTGAAGAAGTTGTAAAAAATAAGATTGTTGTTGACGTTTATCTTGGTGAGGCTTAATGTCAACAATTCTTAAAGCAACAAATATTGTTGCAGGATATGGAAAACTTGTTGTGGTTCATGAGGTAACTGTTGAACTTAAAGAAGGTGAGATTGTTGTTATTGTAGGTCCAAATGGGAGTGGAAAATCAACCCTAATAAAAAGTATTCTTGGCTTTTCTAAACTGTTTAGTGGAAAAATCCTTTATGAAAATCAAGATATTACAGGTTTAAGAGCAGACCAACTGGTAAGAATGGGGATAGGTTATGTTCCTCAAATTAACAATGTTTTTACAAATTTAACGGTTGAAGAAAACTTAGAAATCGGAGCTTATCCAAAAAAAGATAAAAACGAAATAAAAGCAGGTATTAAAGAAGTTTATGAAATGTTTCCTATTCTAAAACCAAAAAGAAATGAGAGAGCTGGAAACCTTAGTGGAGGGGAAAGACAAATATTAGCTTTAGCAAGAGCAATGGTTTTAAAGCCAAGGGTTCTTCTTTTTGATGAGCCAACAGCTTCACTTTCACCTATAGCTGCTTCTCAAGTTCTTTCCTACATCCGTGAGGTTTGTAATTCAGGTGTACCAGTACTTATGGCTGAGCAAAACGCAAGAAAAGGACTTGCAATGTCAGATAGAGGTTATATACTTGTTGATGGAAGATGTCTTAAAGAAGGTTCTTCAAAAGAGATTCTTGAGGATAAAGAAATAGGGAAACTATATCTTGGATTAAAAACTTAATCTAAAAATTTTTTGGGCAACCTCTATTTTAGGGAAAAATTAAATCTACAACAAACTAGTATAGAAAGAGTTAATGGGGGTTAAATCTTAAACATGAGTGTTGTTAAAACTGATGTTTTGGTTGTTGGTGGTGGTGGCGCTGGCTTAAGAGCTGCTATAGAAGCTAGTAGACAAGCTGTAAAAACAGTTTTGGTTTCAAAAGGCCGTCCTGCAAGAAGCGGTGTAACACCATTAGCTGGAGCAGATCTTGCGCTTGACGGTAAAAGTTTACATGAACTTGGTTTTCCAGGCGACCCAACGGACAGCAAAGAAAAGTTTTTCCGGGATATTGTTATTCAAGGGTTTTATTTAAACAACCAAAAACTTGTTGAAGCCTATGTTAGAGATGCTCCTGCAAGAGTAAAAGAGCTTATTGACTGGGGAATGAAAGTTTCCGCTTCGGAAAGTAGGGCGGTACTTACTTCTGGTGTTGAAATAACTGATGCTTTAAATCGTGAACTTAAAAGAAGTAATGTTGAAATCTTTGAAGATATAATGGTTTATGAGCTTTTAACTAGAGGTGGCAAAGTTGTTGGTGCTCTTGGTATAGACATTAATAGTGGTGAGTTTATTGTTTTTAATTCTAAAGCTGTAGTTTTAGCTACTGGTGGATGGCATAAGGCATACTATCTTAACTCAGGAACACCTGACATGTCTGGAGACGGACAGGCGATGGCTTTCAAAGTTGGAGCAGAACTGATTAACATGGAAATGATAACATTCTGTCCAAACGTTATAGTTTGGCCTCCAAGTCTTAGAGGAAGCATCTATCTTTATGTTTTCCACCTCTTTTGCGGGAATATCTTAAACAGTCTTGGAGAAAATTTCATGGAAAAATATCCTAAAAGGATAGCTGAGGTTGGAACTAGAACTGAATGGAATAAACTTATTCTGTCTATAGCTAGTATGCGTGAAATTCTTGAGGGAAGAGGGGGGCCTCATGGTGGAGTATATTTCTCTTTAAAGGGTATACCTTGGGAGGATGTTGAAAAATCAGGAATTCTTTCATTTGCACCAAACTGGAAATTTCAAGGAACAGATTTTTCAGGGTTAACCCAAAAACTTAGAGAGGGAGAAATGGTTGAGGTTGCACCTGCTGCCCACTATTTTGAAGGAGGAATTAAAATTAATGAGAAATGCGAGACAGGTATTGCTGGACTTTATGCTGCTGGTGAGTGTGCAGCTGGATTATTTGGAGCAAATAGAGTCGCAGCTGCAACAACGGAAATGCTTATTCAGGGAGCTATAGCTGGTAAGTATGCAGCTGAATATGCAAAAAGAGTTAACTTTACCGATTTTGATGAGAAGCAGGTTGAAAGGTTTAAGGAGGAGGCTCTTGGACCCATTAAACGTAGAGAGGGAGTTAAGCTTTTTGAGTTAAAAGAAAGGCTTCAAAGATTGGCTTATGATAAGGTTGGTGTTATTAGAACTGCTCAAGACTTATCTGAAGCCATAAACGAAATTAGCAGTATACGTAAAGAAAAACTTCCAAAGCTTTGTACCACAACAAAGGTTACAGAATATAATAGGGAGTGGATTGAATGTTTAGAGTTAAAAAACATGTTTCTTCTTGTTGAAATTTCAGCTAGAGCAGCTCTTCTAAGAACTGAGAGTCGTGGTGTTCACTATAGGTCTGACTACCCATATATGGATAACAATAATTGGCTTAAAGAGTTAGCTGCAAAAAATGTTAACGGTGAAATAGT
Organism: uncultured Candidatus Bathyarchaeia archaeon; assembly: GCA_964484995.1. Classification (GTDB taxonomy): domain Archaea; phylum Thermoproteota; class Bathyarchaeia; order Hecatellales; family Hecatellaceae; genus EX4484-218. Next base: position 12,319 of record CAZAHF010000031.1, read on the forward strand.
AATAACTTCCCAGCCCATAACAGTAACAACTCTTAAGCCTCCGGGAGGAGTTATGCCTTTTGAAGAATCTATTTTAAAGGCTATAGAAGCTCTTGAGACGGTGGGGTGGTAGAATGTCGGAGAAAAAAATTACTGTTAAAATTTTAAGGTTTAACCCAAAAACGGATAAGGAGCCCTACTATCAAACTTATACTGTTCCCTTTATTGAAGGTTTAAGTGTGCTTGATGTACTCGACTACATCTATGATCATTTAGACAGTAGTTTAGCATACTATGGTCATGCGTCATGTCGTAGAGGGGTTTGTGGTAGATGTGCTCTTGTAATAAACGAAAAAATTTCTCTTGCATGTCAAACCTTGGTTTCTTCAGAAGAATTAACAATAAAACCACCACCAAAATTTAGGGTTATAAAAGACCTAATGTATAAAACCTAAAAATCTTAACTTTTTACCATGGGATTTTTGGTGTTTCAGTTAAATATCTAAAACCTGTCTTAGTTACAACTACAATATCCTCTATACGTACACCCATAAAACCGGGAACCATTATTCCTGGCTCTATACATAAAACCATGTTTGGTTTTAAAACAGTCTTATTTCCCCTCATAATCCAAGGGTTTTCCACAACCTCTAAACCTATTCCATGTCCAAGAGGAGACGCATAATCTTTAAAATCTGTTTTAGCAAGAAACTTCTCAGCAACAGCTGAAAGCTCCTCTGCCTTTAAACCAGGTTTAACAGCATTTATCTCTGCCTCTTCTGCTTGAACGGCTGTTTCAAAAACCTCTTTCTGCTTTTTGTCAGGTTTACCAACCACAAGTACACGGCCTACATCAAACGCGTAATGGTTGTACCACCCAACTAAATCCAGTAACACAACTTCCCCCTTCCTAATCTTTTTTTGAGTTGAAAAAGGCCATCTGGCTGTTGTTGCTGACCATTCACCTGAGTGTACCCTTATTCTTGCAAGGTATTCAGCTCCAGCTTCAAAACAGGCTTTTTCAACTTCTAATGCAACCTCATACTCAGACATATCTTCTTTGGTTATCTCAAAAAATCTTTTTAATCCTTCATCTGCTACTTCCGCAGCTTTTTTCATAACCTTTATCTCTGATTCACTTTTAATCATCCGTTGATTCTCAACTATGTAGTCTACCGATTCAAAAACTGTTTTTGAAAACTTTTCCTTTAAAAAATTGTAGAATTTAACAGGTAAAACATCTGCTCCCACAATACCCACATGTTTTTCTTCAAGCCTTAATTCTTTAAATGCTTTCACAATGTTTGATAAAACATCTAAACCTTTCTTTACTTCTCTTATACCATAAAGAGGCATATCGGCTGTGACGGAGTCAACAATTAAAATTCCTTCATCGTTTACAGGAAGTAGAAAACAGGAAAACCCTATACCCTTTCTTTTATCGTCCGATGCACATGGTGGAAATGCTGAATGATAATTGGTTAAGTAACCAACATTTCCCTCCCTTTCAATAAAACTTGAAAAGATAAGAAGAGCATCTAAACCCTTTTCTTCAGCTTTTTTCTGGGTTTTTTTAATTCTTGTTTCAAACTCAGACTTCGGAATAAGGTTTTCACTTACCAACCATGATTACCCAATACTAAACTAGCTATTTATTGTCATTTAAAAACTTCTTGTATAAATTTTTATATAGTTTGAGTCTGAAAATCAATTCCTAAAAACAGGAGGAAAAAATATGTGTAGTAAGGTTTTTAATGAAAAACTAAAAAGTCTTTCTGATAGTTTTCGAGACTTATTAAGATTGGATGGTTTTCCTGTAGCAATAAAAATGCTTAAAACTCTTGATGGTTTTGAGAAAATTCACCGTCCTGATAAACCTCTTGCTTTATGTCAGCTTATTTCTGAAGCCAGATATAGACATCGAACAAACCTTGCAACCTCCGATGAAATGGGGGGTTGTTGGGGAGGACTAGCTGTTACAGGGCTTGCAGAAACTCCGCCAGATGTTCGTGAAGGTAAAAGATATGCAGGGTGGATGCATTTAAACGAGGAAGTTAGTAGGAAAGTTATTAATGCGTTACCTAAGCTTGATGTTGGAGTCTATAAGGCAGTAATAATTTCTCCTTTAGATGTTTGTCCAACAACTCCAGATATCGTGTTGTTTTTTGGGAATGTTTCACAAATGTTAGTTTTAGCTGCTGGATACCTATACAACAAGGGAGAAACCTTAACTTTTGAAACTGCTGGACTGGTTGGCTGTGCTTATGCTGTTGCACCACCAATAAAAACAGGTAAACCAAGCTTAGTTATCCCATGTAATGGTATGAGGCTTATAGCTTTACCAAGCGATACAGATTTAATATTCTCTCTACCTACAAATTCGCTTGAAGAAACATTAGAAGGTATAAAGTTTCTTCGTGAAAGAGGAGGACC
>CAZAHF010000032.1:0-11830 GCA_964484995.1 uncultured Candidatus Bathyarchaeia archaeon
TTAAACAGTTTTAGTTGAGTTTGTTGTTAAAAACTTAGCAATATTTTGGATAAGTCTATAATTATCTTTGATGTAACAGTAGGGTTCAGTTAGGAAGGTTTGATCACCTATAGCTAAAACTTTCTCATTTGGTGATAAAACTATTGGTGGGTATTCACCTAAAGATTCGCTTTCAGAAGAGTATGTGTTAGCTGTCGTTAAACATACTCCTTTTTCACCGTAAATATGGGTTGTTGTAAAGAGAACTATTTCCTTTAATCCTTCAGTAAGATTGTTAACTTCAAAGTTTTTTATAATTATGTTTCGGTAGTTTCCATAGTTTTCTTCCAGGTTGTAAAGGTATCCGTTAGCAAAAACTAAGCCAAAAATGTTTGCAATCATGTTTATTTCGCTTGTAGAAGCCTTTGTCGGCTCTAAAACTAAGAGAATTTTTCCTCCTTCTTCAACAAAACTTTTTGTTAGGTTAATCTCTTGGAGAGTAAACTTTTCTGTTGGTGAGATTACTATAAAGGCTGAGGCATTTTTTATTTGCTGAGATAAATCTTCAAAACTATAAACATAATGAACACTAAAACCATTAGAAGCAATTTCAGAAACAAGTATGTTTAACTCAGATGGTTGAAAAGCATTTTTATGTGAGAAATCAACAAGAATAATATTCTTTCTAGTCATGTTTAAACCTACAATAGTTACATTTGAGAATTCTACTTGGGTTTTAAACGTTTTAATTTTTGTGTAGGGTAGATAAATATAGTAGAGTGCTGGTGGAAGATGTAACCCTCTAAGGTCAGCTATACTTGAAATATTGTAAAGTCTTGTTGGAGGCTTAATCAGCCTATTAACCTCTACAGTCTTAAACCTTGTAATGTTTGCCAGCTCTGCAGCTTTTTTAACAGCATCCATAGGTGAACCTAAACCATCAATTAAACCATATTTTAAAGCTTCCTCACCAAAATAAAGAAGAGCTTTTGAAAGTTCAACTCTACTTAACTTTAACTTTTCGCCTCTTTCTTTTTCAACAGTGCCTAAAAAATTGTTTAACGCTTCTCTAATTTTAAACGGATACTCCTTGACGGGAAAACCCGTAAGTTTGTAGGGTCCTGTTTCAACGATTTCTTCGTGAGGACTTGGTTTTGGTGGAAGAAAACCTATTACCCCTATACTTCCAACCATAGCTTGAGGTGTTGCATAAACATAGTTTGCAGCTACAGCAATATAGTAGCCTCCAGAAGGTCCAAAAGAAACAGATGCAACAACTGGTTTCTTAGCTCTAAGTTTTGTTAGGCTAAGATAAATATCCTCAATAAAATCTGCATAACCACCTGGAGTGTTAATCTTTAGTACAACTGCCTTTATTGTTTCGTTTTCTAACACATAGTCAACCATTCTAAGTATGTAATCTCTATCTTCAACTGAAACTATAGGTCTATAAACATTTATTATGCCTATCCTATCTTCAACTGGTTTAAGTGGAGGTGGAGCAAGATATTTTTGTATAAAAGCTCCAATAAATGTTCCTCCAATTAAGGCTATAATGATTAGGCTTACCCAGAACACATATTTTTTCTTTGAGTATTCCAATAGTACACCTCAAACTTGGAATGTTTAATAGTTTAGGTTAAACGGAGACAGTGTCAACATTATCTATTCTTCCGTAAGCTTTAGCTTTTTGGATTATTGTTGCTGCAACCTGCTCACTCATCCTCCAAAGCTTTCCAACATCCTCCTTATAAGCACGATAAGACCTATGATGTTTAAACCCTAACCAAATCTCTTTTAATCTAAACCCTAACATCTCAGTTTCAATAAGAATAGCTACATCTATTCCCCAGCCATCTGGAAGTTTTCTTTCTAAAAGCTTTTTCCAAACTTCAGCTTTAGCAGCAACCTCGCCTGTTAAAGGCTGATCTAGATGAGCTATTTCAGGGAAAAATATCCCTAAAAGTCTTTTAGCCACAAGCTTTGTTACAGGGGCGTCTTGAGGTTCTCTAAAGTATGCTCCTCGGCTCATATCATATCCTTCAACAGTTATACAGTCAACTAGGCTATCAACCCATTTAGGCTCTAAATTTTCAATATCAGCATCCAAGAAAACTATAATTTCTGCTTCTCTTTCTAAAGCTGCTTTAATCCCTGTTTTCATTGCAACACCTTTTCCTGGATGAATTCTTCTCTCCTGAAAAATAACTTCTGCCCCAGCTTTTTTTGCTTCTTCAACAGTATTATCCGTTGAATATCCATCTACAACTATTACATGTGGATTATACTTACTTTTTTTAACAGCAGCTATACATGCTCCAATGGTTTTATCCTCATTTCTGGTTGGAAAAACAACAATAACTTTTGGTATTTTTTTTGAGGAGTTTTCCATAAGTATCCCCTCATATATCCAGAGAGTATATTAAGATGTGTGATATTTTATGGTTTTTGGATGATGAAGATTGCACGTGATGACAAACAAATGATTATCCTACACCAGGCTGACTGTAGCCTATATTGTATATCTTTTTCTTGCAGGATTTTTTGGGCATATATCTGCATACTCACATTTAATAGTGTCTACTTGGCATGCTGTTTTTTTATCCTTAAATTTTGGTTTGTAATTTTCACATTCATCCCACGGTTCAACTATACCTTTCCCATATAAGCAGAGTCTTTTACGTAAGATTTCGCTTAGTTTTATAGGTTTGGTTGTTTCCCAGTCCCAAGCTGGAATCTTAACTGAAATATTTTCAAGAGATATCTCTAGAAACTCGTTTTTTAAAGGCTTTTTTCTAACGTCTATTGGAATCTTTTTAGATGCAGTTTCCCAGTAAACGCATGAATAACAACATCTTAACATTTTTATGTTTTAAAAACATGGTTTGATGGTCAGCTAATCTAGCCTTCATCATTCTTCAGGACTAGAAGCCCTCATCATCACTTAAATCTTAATTAACACAAAAATTTAAGGTTTAAACCAAAAACTTAGCTACAAAAAATCGCGTTGAATAAGCATTCTACGTAAAGCCGGATCTTTTGACGCTATACGCTTTAAAACCTCTTCAAAAACCTCATCTTCTTTTAACCTATACTTTAAATATACACCTGTTCTTCCCACGTTGTCCCTCCGCATTAAAACTCTAACTCTCTCATTTACAATGTTAACACTAACACCAAGTCTTGATGCAACTTCAACTTCTTTACCAAGGATTGATGATTCTATATGGCCGTGGATTGTAGGCTCTATAAGCATAAGTCTTTTATCAACCCCAGCAACTCTAATGTTTTCTTTTAATCCCTCAAAGTCAAGTTCACCACCAAACCTATAGAATTCTCTTTCAATTTTTGTCATCTTTACAAGTGGAAAGGTTACTGTTGTTAGTTCGTCAAGATAAATGTGAGCTTTAACGGTGTGTCTTGGTGAAGCTTGAATCATGACTTTATCCATAATTTTAAACCCAGAATTTTCTAAGGCAACTTCAACCTTATAGGATGGAACAACCTCTAAAATAGTGATGTCTATATCACTCTTTTTGTTTACATCACCTCTTGTTATACTTCCATGAATTATAGGGTTAAGACCATTACTCAGCAAAGCTTTCATTATACTTAACGCTTTTAACCTTAAACTTTTCAGCAAATCCCATCTTTCTCTATCATAAATAACTTCTCTTATCTCTCCCCTGCCAACAGGCTTTTTAATTCTTGACAGAAACTCTCACCTAAACATTTGGTTAAGCTGACTCACAAAAAACTAACCATGTTATGGCTTAAATCTTTCTTAAACATTAATGTAAAGATGATTTAAAAAATGGAAAAAAGAACGTTGAGACTTGATTTACATACACACCCTTTTGAAGCTATGGGTTTTCCTAAACCAACATTAGAGACTGTTGAAAGAATAGTTAAGGTTATTCGAAGAAAAGAAATTGATGGTATAGCTATAACAGAACATGAAAACAGTGAGTATGGGTTTAGGGCTTCGGAGATAACTTCAAAACATTTTAAAGACGTTATAGTAATCCCTGGGCGGGAAATAACTCTTCCAGGAGACGGACCGACACAGGCAAGACAGGTTGTAGAAATATTTTTAGGTGGCAATGTTTTTAGGTTTCAAGCTCATCCACTAAATGAACGAAAAGAGATTCTTAGAATATGTCATGGAATTGAGGTTTATAATTCCCTACATAGGGAAGTTGATACTAGTTTTGCTGAAAGACTTGCAAAAAGGTACGGGCTTTTACCCCTAAGAAACTCTGATGCACATATACTTGAAAGAATTGGAAACTGTTTTAATGAGGTCAGCCTAGAAGACTTAATTAGGCTTACTAAAAAACATAATATTACCTAGTAAACTGTAAACAATAATTAAGAATTCATTCCGTTAAGGATGTTTACATTGCAAAAAAATAGGGTTAAATTAGCTTTTTCTTCTTTAGCTGGTTTTTTGCTACTAATAAGCCTAATCTGGTGGTTAGGTTTTGAAAAACTTTTAATGCTGGTAAGTCAAGCTTCATGGGTTTGGCTTTTTCTTAGTGCTCTAAACCTTATACCCACCTATCTTGTTAGAGCATGGCGTTGGAGACTTCTCCTAGTACACATAAAAAACCCTGTCAAAATCTCCAACACTTTTTGGTCAACAGCAGTAGGGTATATGGTTAATACCCTAATACCAGTTAGGCTTGGTGAGTTTATACGAGCCTATATTTTAGGGGAAAAAGAAAAAGTTAGTTTTGCATCTGTTTTTTCTTCCGTCGTTGTTGAACGTACCCTAGACCTGATAGGGCTACTTACAATTGGACTTGTACTTTTAGTAGTACTTCCCATAGAAGGTTTTGGGTGGGGTTTAACTAGTTTTAAGGTTGTTGGAGGTTTAATAGTTCTAATTCTAACAATTCTATTTTTTGGAGTAAAAAAAGAGAAAAAAATTATTTCGATTATTGACAAAATCTCTTCCATTTTACCGTTTCTTTCAAAAAGAAAAGACAAAATTACTGGTTTTGCCGAATCCCTAATCTATGGAGTTAAGGGTATAGGTAAATATCCAAAACTACTTCCAATTATACTGGCTTTAACATGGGTTCTATGGATTATTCAACTTTTAACGGTTTACATGGTTTTTAAAGCATTTAACCAGCCAACACCAATTTTAATAGTGTTTTTTGGAGCAGTAATCCTATACTTTACCTATATTTTGCCTTCAGTCCCGGGTTATGTTGGAACCCATGAAACCTATTGGACTTTAATCTTTCTTAGCTTAGGCCTAACTCAAGTTGAACTTTTATTTGCGATGGGTTTAGCCGGGCATCTTGTAGGATTAATAGCCATGATAATTATTGGATGTGTAGGGGTGGTATGGCTGGGGCTATCGTTTGAGGATATTTTTAAGCTTCAAAGATAGTTTAAACCTAAAAACTCTAACTTTTAACGGTTTACTTCTTTTCCAAGATTTTGTTAAAAGCATTATTTCCGGATTATCTCTTTAACGTTGTTTAATATATAAACCATCCTTACTAGTTACTTTCTAAAGCCTAAAAACTTGTTTTCTTACAGGTCTAAGCTTATTTGCTAAAACCCATAAACCTACCTTTGTTTGAAAACAGTGGGCTTAAGCTGACAAAGGGTCGAAGTCTTATGGAGGAGATACTTCAAAACTCGGTTGTTTTAAGACTTTTGTATAAGATGGTTAGAGGTGAAATTTCAGAGATTTACCCGAGAATAGGTTATGAGGATATTTCTTACCCTGTTTTAAACAGGCTTTTTGGTTCTGACAATCAATGGGGGCAGCTTCTTGACAAGCTAAGTTTTGAAGGTTTTCTGGTTAAACATGTTTATGATAAGGTTTTTAGATGCCCTAAATGTCACTCTCTAAACCTTAGACCAAAACTTTTATGTCCAAAATGTAGGTCTTCAAATTATGTTCAGGGAAACGTTATTGTTCACTATTCTTGTGGCTATGTTGACTTTGAAGAAAAATTTATTGAGTCTGAAACTTCCCTAAAATGTCCTAAATGTGGTAAATCTCTTAAACAGATAGGAATAGATTATGGTAATCCAGGGTTTGCGTTTAAATGTTTAGATTGTGAAGAATTTTTTAATTTACCTCTTGAACTTTGGGTATGTAAATCTTGTGAGCATCAGTTTCAACTTCATCAAGCAATAGTTGAGAATATCTACTCTTATAGGCTTAATGAGACTGTAAGGGAGAAAGTTGAGAAAGTTGTTCTTTATACTGAGCCCTTAGCAGAGTTTTTTAGAAGAAAAGGTTTTCATGTTGAATGTTTTAGCGAGGTTAAGGGTAAATCGGGGAATCTTCATATGGTTGATGTTTTTGCAAGAAACCTCTCAAACTCCACTAAAGAGTTTATGATTGATATTGAGGAGAAAGAAAATCAGCAGCCTATCACAGTTGAAGAGGTTTTAAAGTTTATTGCTAAGGTTTTAGATGTAAAAACAAAAAATCTTCATCCAATTCTTATTGCTATACCAAAAGTTGAGAAGGAAGCAAAAACTCTAACTTCTAAGCTTGGGATAGACTGTGTGGAAGCTGAAACTCTAGATTTAGCTGTGGATAAACTTGAAAAAACGTTGAAGGTTTAAGGAACATTGGTAAAAATAAGTCTTTCTAAAAAAACCTTAGCTCTAATTAAACTCTTTATTTTTATTTTAGTTTTAACTACCTTAATTTACCTTGTTTCTTTAGCTGGTTTTTTACATTCGCTACTTGTCTTTACCGCATATCTTGTCTCCCTAATTTTTCTTTTTTGGGGTTTATATCATATTCCAATTTTAGCAGCTGGCTTAACAAAAATTAAATGCTATAAAGATGAGAAGATAGATCCTTTTTCACTACCAACAATGACCATACTTATTCCAGCTAAACATGAGCCTTGGGTTGTAAGTAGGGTTGTTAATGTAGCTTTAAATCATCTTTCCTACCCGAAAAGTAAGAAGGAGATTGTGGTTGTTACTGAGGATGAAGAAACTTTTTCAGTTGTCTTACCTGTAGCTTTAGCTAACCCTGATACTGTAAAGGTCTTTATTCGTTCAGCGTCTTCTCGTGTAGAAACAAAACCTGCAGCATTAAACGATATAGTTCATTTGACTAGAGGTGAAATTATCTGTATATTTGATGTTGAAGATATGCCTGAGAAAGATGTTCTTTTAAAAGTTGCACCAATCTTTAAAGATCCAAAAGTTGGGGCTGTTCAAGGTATTTTAAGGATAAGTAACACTAAAGACTCATGGATTTCAAGAATGATGGGTTTAGAATATGCATCATGGTTTAGAATTAGCCTTTGGGGGAGAGTAAGGCTTGGCTTTTTTGCACCTTTAGGTGGTACCTGCTGTTTTATTAGAAGAGAATATTTAAGGATGTGTGGTTGGTGGGATTCAAAAAACTTAACTGAGGATTTAGAGGTTACAGCAAGACTTGTTCTTTCTGGTGCTAAAGTAGAGATGGTTGAAGTTAGGTCTTGGGAGGAAGCTCCAACAACCATCCGCAAATGGTTAAGACAAAGAGGCAGATGGATGAGAGGTTACCTTCAAACTTTTCTTCGTTACTGGAAGATAGCCTTAAAAAATGTGAGACGTTTAGGTTTAAAGATGGCTTTAACAATGATCCTAAGCATGGCTACCCCGTTTGTGATGATTTTTGTTCCCATAGGTTTTCTTTTAACCTTCCTCTGGATTATTACTGATGTTCTAAAAATTGGTTTTCCAGGGCTTATGACTTCTGTTTTTCCTGACTGGGCTATAATTCCGCTTCTCTTTAATTTTATATTTTATGGTGGTGTTGTTGCAGCTATACTTATAGAAGACAAAAACTATTGGAATCTTTTCTGGATCCCCGTCTTCTTTGTTTACATGTTTCTTCACATAGCTGGGGTTCTATATGCTATTTGGCTTCATTTAACTAAACCAATCTATTGGGCAAAAACGGAACACTATGGGTATGGTGTTAAAGGTTTTCCGGTGATTTCCAAAAAAGGGGTAAAAGTTTAAGTGGCGCTACCTGTACTATAACCTGTACGTGGTCTCTTAACAAGATCCTAAAATCTAAATATCTACTCTTTTAATGAAGACTTAGAATATTTATTTTGAACTCCAAGAATTTTTCGTATTTCTTGAAGTTTTTCTGCGATATCTTTTCCCTTCCTGGTTATCAGATAGTAAGTTTGAACTGGCTTTGTTTCTGTGTTTACCTTTCTAACTATAAGTCCCTCTTCAAGCAGAGAGTTTAAAGACATAGATAGGGTACCTCTGCTTGAGACCTGTTGGGCTATATCCTTATGTCTAACAGGACTGTTAGTATAGATAAAGTCTAGTATTAGAAGGGTAGGTAATTCAAAAATTTTTTTCACATTCAATTCTCCTAAAAATAATGCTTCACTCTAGGTAAAGACACCGAGTCATATATAGTGTATGGAAACGTTTATAAAATGTAAACACAAAAATTAGTTCAAAGCTCAAAATTTTGTTCAAAACACAGAATTAAGACTTACATGAATATGAAGAAGATGAGAATGTAATGCCTATTGAAACTATTTCTCTCCTTACAAATGGTTTTATCACTTTGCTCTGCGGAATTATTCTATTCTGTATTTTTTGTAAACTGGGTTCTATGGGCTACTTCCATCTTTTTTGGTCTTTGGGGTTTATTCTTTATAGTGCAGAAATTTTTTTAAGAGCTGCTTTTTCAACTGTTTCTTCTACCTTAATTGCTGTACTTTTTATTTTTTCGTTGCTTTTATGGTCTGCTGGTTTAGGTTTGATTTTAGAGAAAATATTTAAAAAGTTTTTGTTGATGGGCAGTTTTCCTGTAACCCTATTTATCATTGGTAGTCTAATTCAAAAACCAATGGGCTCCGTTTTAACTCTCATAGCTTTTCTTACTATGCTTATTATCCTCACCTTAGGAGTTTTTCTTGTTAGAGAAAAATATGGAAAGATTGCAAACCCACTACTTTTTGGCTGGGTTATGCTTGGAACATTAAGTATCCTTTTTTTATTAAAACTTCTGTTTCCTCCCTATGTAGATCTACTTGCCTCTTTGGCAAAAATTATAATTGTTTATGGAGTTTTAAATCCTAATTTTCAGTTTATTGGAACACCTGTAGCTGCTTTGTTAAAGAGGTTAGAAGCTAACCCTCCTACTACACGAGCTCACTTTACCCTAATTAAGTGTGAAAAAGTTTCACGTTTAAAAGAACTTAGTTGGATAAAGCAGGTAATCTTAAATAACTCATCAAGAAACTTTAAGACAACACTTATTACAGTTTATGATTCAGTCTCAATCTCGGAACTTAAAGACCTAGAATTGCTTAACAATGGAAACGTTAATGTAGTTAGAGTTTTACGTGAGGTTAAAGAAAGGACTGAAAAAACAAACCCGGTTACAGTAAAAGATGATCTAACTTCCTTAGGGCTTCTAATTTCAAGTGTCATAAAACAAAATGAAAAAGAAAAAATTCCTCAAACAATTATTGTTTACCCGCTTTCATGGCTAATTCTTACCCATAGCTGGAAAAACATGTATCTTCTTTTGTCAAGCAAAATTTCAGAGTTAAAAGAAAGCCAAACACACCTGTTAGCGTTTTATTATCCAAAGGTTCATAACGATGAAACAATCTCTTATACACTTGAAAAAATGGCTGAGCAAATAATATCTATTTAATTTTATTAAGGTTAAAGATATAAATATGACAATGTCATTTTTTTAGTTAAAACTGCCGGGGTGGCTGAGTGGTTTAGGCGGCGGGCTGCAGACTCGCTATACGCAGGTTCAAATCCTGCCCCCGGCTCCAAGAAGGCTGTGAGAAGCATGGTTGATATACCAAAAAGTAGGCTTGAAAAATATCTTAATCTGCGTAGGGAGTTTAGTAGGGATGATTACATAAAGCTTCTATAAAGTTTCTCAAACACACAAAAGGACATGTTTCTTTCTTTACGACGAGCTAAAAAGCAGACGTATAGTTGGTATTCAGCCAGGTTTATCCAAACATTTTAAGCTTAATACTTACGGGTTAACATGGGACCAAATAAAGTATGTTGCTGAAGTCTTCCATGAAATAGCCAAAAAATACAGGATTAATGTGAGATAGGAGCTGCTACATTTTAGGTGAAATTGTTGAGGATGCTTTTTATTCATTGTGACTACTTCTCTTATCTTGCAACTAAACCTACAAAGATAGCTGAAAAAATTCTGATGAATGTAAAAGTTGTGTTGTAAAGGATGTGTTGGTTATTTTTGTAACTGTTGAAAAAGTTGATGAGAAGAATCCTAAAGAAATAGTTTCTAAAGGTGTTGAAGAAATAAAAACTATGTTTTCTCGTTTAGGTGCAAAAGACATAGTGTTATTTCCATTTGTACATTTGTCTGAGGAGGCAGGGAACCTTAATGTTGCAGTAAAAATTATTGAGGAAATGTATAATCAGCTAAAACGTTTAAACTACACGGTATATAAGGCTCCGTTTGGATGGGAAAAAATATTTTCTTTAACTTCTAAAAGGCCATCCGCTTGCAGAATCTTTAAGAATAATACGGCTATCTAATCTTAGGGATAAAAAGTGAAGCCTCCATGTGAGATTGTTTCAAAATATGTTTTACCAGCTATACGTGCACTAATAGCTAGAAGACTTATTGAACAATATGGTTATACTCAGCTAGATGCAGCAAAAACTCTTGGAATGACCCAGTCTGCAATGAGTAGATATATGGCTTTGGAGCGTGGTGGAAAAATTAAGGTTACAAAAGAAATTAATAGGCTTATAGATGATATTGCAAAAAACATAGTTAAGGGTAAACTGTCTCAGGAAAAATTGATTAAAAAGCTGTGTTATGTTTGTGAGACTTTTAGAAAAAGCGGTAATCTTTGTAAAATCCACCGGGAACTCTCCCCTACAGTCCCAAAAACATGTAAAATCTGCTTAAAGTTTTAACATTTAGGAATTAGGTTCTTCAGTTTAAAAGATAGGAATATTAGCTTAGACTTAACCAGAAGGGTGTGTTAATGAACCTTAAATCGGTAGATCATGAAGTAACTGAGATTAATGCTATTAAAGTAGACTTAAAAAAGGGAAAAACAGAGTCTGTAAAACAGTTAATTGCTAAAGATGTTCCAATCAGTATCTATATTAATGGTAAACATTTAGTAACAATATTATCAACAGTAGGTAAGACTAAGGAACTTGCTGTAGGATTTCTAATTGGTGAAGGGATTCTTAATCTAAAAGAGGAGATAGTGGATCTCCAAGTAAAGGAGCAGGTTGTTCGTGTAAAAACAAATGTAGATGTTGAAAAACGTATACAACTTTACCAAACAACAAAAATAGTTACAACAGCCTGCGGGTCTATTGAGAATCTTCCAAAGCTAATAGCAAGATTGTTAGATAGGGTAGAAAAACCAAGAGTTAAATCTCAAATTAAAGTTTCTCCTCAACTGGTCACTCAGGCTATTAGCGAATTAAACCGGAAGGCTATAACTCCTGGTATGCATGGTTCTGCTATTTTTTATAGGGATGGAAAGCTGATTTCGTTTGCTGAAGATGTTGGCCGTCATAATGCTGTTGATAAGGTGATTGGGGAAGCTTTGTTATTAGATGTTGAGTTATCCCAATGTATTCTGACAAGCACTGGTAGACAGACGGCTGATATTGTTTTAAAATGTGCTAGGGTTGGTATTCCCATAATTGCATCCATAATGGGTCCATTATACTCTGGAGTTTATATTGCTGAAAAAACGGGTGTAACACTTGTGTGTTTTGTGAGAGGTCAACAAATGAATATTTATACTCATCCGGAAAGGATAATTTAAGCTTTGACACGTTAAATAATTACTACTTCTTC
>CAZAHF010000032.1:11930-14026 GCA_964484995.1 uncultured Candidatus Bathyarchaeia archaeon
TGAGTTTAATTGAATATGGCAGACTCTATCTATGAAAACCTAAAAAGGATTGTTGAAGAAAGACTTGCTGACAAAAAACATATGGGAAGTATAAGACTTGCTTTAAGTAATCTTTCAACACGTGTTAGGGCAACCTTAAAAACCTATCCGGTAAGTAAAGAAGAAATGCAGAAAAGATACAGGGAAATTAAACAGGAGGTTATTGATAACCTTGACACTTTTTTGCAGCAGGCTAAATCACGTTTAGAGGCAAATGGTTGCCATGTATACATTGCTTATAGTGTAGATGATGCTTTAAATTACGTAAATAAAATCGTTAGTAACGGTTCAACAATTGTTAAATCTAAGTCAAACACTGTTAAAGAAATCGAGTTAATTGACTATCTTATAAAAAATAAGGATATCAGTTTTTTGGATACAGATTTTGGTGATTGGGTTAACCAGATGCTAGAAACAGAATCGGTTAACCCTGTTGCACCTGCTATCCATGTAACTAAAAAAGATGTAGAAGAAAGGGTTCCAAAACATCTAGAAGAAAAATACGGTATAAAGGTTAGTCCTCAGCTTTCAGAACTAGTAAAAGTTTGCCGAAGAATGGTTAGAGAGTATGCGTTAAAAGCTGAAGCTGGAATAACTGGTGCAAATGCTATTGCAGCATTGGAAGGAGCTGTTCTTCTTGTTGAAAATGAAGGAAATCAAAGGATTGTTAGTAGTATCCCTGATAAACACATAATTGTAGCTGGAGTTGAAAAACTTACACCAAATCTTGATGATGCGTTACATGTAGCTAGATGTGCTTCAATTTTTGGTGTTGGTAGAGTTTTTGGAAACTATGATTCAATAATTGAAGGTCCCAGCTTTACATTGGATGTTGAATGGACATTTTTTAAAGGTATACATGGCCCATCTGAAGTTCATGTCATAATCCTTTATGATGAAGCTAGAAAAAAAGCAATAAAGGAAGGGTTTAAGGAGCTTTTTTACTGTGTAAACTGTGGAGCCTGTGCTGACTTCTGTCCGGTCTATGAGCAGATTGGTGAAAAATTTGGTTATAAGTATCAGGGTGGAAGAGGATTAATTTTTTCAGTTTTTCATGCTAGCCTTAGTAAGGCTGTTGAACATGGCTTATTTTTCTGTACAACATGTGGAATGTGTGTTGAAGTTTGTCCTGGAAGAATTGATACACCAACAATGATGGAAAAGGTAAGGTCTAAAGCTGTTAAAGAAAACCTGTATATGCCTCCCCACAAAAATTTTGTTGAAAGTGTCCAAAAATATGGTAACCCCTACAAGTCTCCAAAAAAAGAAAGGATTTCTTGGGCTGAAGGTTTAAAAATCCCGGAGAAGGGTAGTGTACTTTACTGGGTTGGATGTACAGCTTCTCTTCGTGTACCAGGTGTTGCTAGGTCGACCATAAAAATTCTAGAAAAAACTGGGGTAGACTATACATGTCTTGGTGAACATGAAGAATGTTGTGGAAGTGTGATGAAACGTACTGGTTTTGGTGAAGAGTTTGAGAAAATAGTGGAGGAGGTAACTGAAACAATTAGAAAGACTGGCTGTGAAAAGTTGGTGTTAAGTTGTGCTGGTTGTTATAGGACTTTTAAAAAAGATTATCCAGATTTTGGGGTAGAGCCTATTCATATAGTTGAACTTTTAGCTGAGTTTGTTGGTTCTGGTAAAATAAAGCTTAGAGAGTTTCCTAAAACAGTAACCTATCATGACCCATGCCACATTGGTAGACATATAGGTTTATATAAGCAGCCTAGAGAGGTTATTCAGGTTATTCCTAAAGTTAGGTTTGTTGAAATGGACCGTAACAGGGAGGAGGCAAGATGTTGTGGTGCTGGTGGTGGTGTTCGAGGTGCTTTTCAAAATTTAACACTTGCAATAGCCTCAGAAAGAATAAATGATGCTAAAGAGGTTGGAGCTGAAGTCTTAGTTACAGCTTGTCCCTTCTGTCTTATAAACCTAAGAGATGCTGTACAAAAAACAGGTTCAAAATTAGAGGTTCTTGATATTACTGAGCTTTTTGCTCAGCTAATAGTTTAGATGGAGGGAAAAATTTTTGCCTATTCCTGAAAAGTTGGTTGTTG
>CAZAHF010000033.1:0-13224 GCA_964484995.1 uncultured Candidatus Bathyarchaeia archaeon
GCGCATCGGCCTTCTAAGCCGGGGGTCACGGGTTCAAATCCCGTCGGGCCCGCCAAAAAATTTTAGCCGTTTAAAAATAGGAAATTCTCCCTTTCATTCCCTCATCTAGTAGTATAAAGACTCTTGTTTTACTGGTTTTCTGCCTGTTATTTTTCTGTAAGATGCAATAAACCTGTTTACAAAAATTTCTGTTAAAACTACTATGTCTTCTATTGGAAGACCTGTTTTTAAGATTTCCGAACCGTATAAGACTGAAATGTTTGGAGGAATTCCTTCTTCTCCACACCAGTAGACTAGTCTAACCCTAAAACCATTTAAAATTCTTAATTCATAAGCCCAATCTGATGTTAAATGTTGAACCATATGTCCATCCATGATTTTACATATTTTTTCTACTTCTTCCCTTAGTGGATTAGCCATTTCTCCAATAAGAAAATCCACAATTTTTTTCTCATATGCTTTTCCAGCTACACCTCCATGAAGCATAGAAATGTTAACAAAATTTTTCTCTTCATCTAGAAGAAAACCATGTAGTCTTTGCTTTAGAATTCTACCATAAACAAAAAGTAGATGTTCCAAATCCTCTTTTTTACCTTCAACCAAATCTTCAAAAGTAAGGTCTAGATTATCAGTTTTAAGGTTATATTCTAAGTTAATCCTAAAACCAAGCAAGGTAAAACTTAGTTTACAAAAATTTTCAGAGGTAAACTCAATTCTTCCCTTTTCCCCTATAATCTTTAGAAGTTTAAGCTTGTCAAATTCTTCACGGTTAAAATCTAAAAAGATTTTTTTAAACTCCTCTTTCCATCCATTTTCTAAACCCAATTTTATTTCACAAAAAATTTGAGGGTTTAGTATTGGTAGAATCCTTTACCGGTTTTTCTACCCAACAAACCAGCCCTAACCATCTGCTTTAACAGTAAGGCAGGCTTATATTTTGGGTCATTAAACTCTTTATAGTAGGTTTCCATAATTGCTAGTAGAGTATCCAAACCTATCAAGTCTGCAAGTTCAAGCGGACCCATCGGATGATTATAGCCAAGTTTAACCGCAAGATCTATGTCCTCTTTTGAAGCAACACCTTCCTGCAAAACCATTATGGCTTCATTTATCATAGGAACACAAATCCTGTTAGCTATAAACCCAGGAGAATCCTTACATTCAACAGGTGTTTTACCAAGCCTTTTAGCTAAATCTTTTACGATATTTACTGTTTCCTGTGAGGTAAGTTGACCTTTTACAACCTCCACAAGCTTCATCACTGGCGCAGGATTAAAGAAATGCATACCGACAACTTTATCAGGTCTACCTGTTACTGAAGCTATCTCAGTAATGCTTAAACTTGAGGTATTAGAAGCCAAAATAGCATGTTTTGGAGAAAACCCATCTAAATCTTTAAAAACCTGTTTTTTTATCTCCATGTTTTCTGGTGCTGCCTCAATAACAAAGTCAACTTCTCTAACAGCCTCCTTAAGGTCTATAGTTGTAGTTATTCTCCCAAGAATTTTGTCAGCTTCTTCCTGAGAAATTCTTCCCTTTTCTACTGATCTTTTCAAATTTCCTTTAATGTTGTTAAGACCTTTTTCAACAAACTCCTGTTTTATATCATACATATTCACAGAAAATCCTGCTTGGGCGCATACTTGGGCTATTCCTGAACCCATAACACCAGCACCAACAACACAAACCCTCCTAACCTCAAAACCCAAAAACTTCACCTCCAAACCTAAAACTAAATAGAAGCTTTAAATAAGTAAGTTTTTCCTCTTCTAGGAAAACTAAAACTTATACGAGAAAAATTAAGCCTAAAGAAACCAAAAGTAAAAATATTATGAACTATTTCTCAGCAAGCTTCTTAGCTACCTCTTCTTTTAATTCTTTCTCAGTTTTACCCTCTGTTTCTATTCCAAGTTCCTTTGCAATCTTAACAAGCTTTTCATCTACCTCACTTTTTTGAGTGGTTGTTGGTGTTTCCTTCAGCTCTTTTAACTCTTTTTCAATTTCCATTTTCCCTTTCTCAAACTCCATCTTTGCTCTTCCAAGACTTCTTGCAAGTTCAGGTATTTTTTTAGCGCCAAAAATCAAAACAAGCGCAAGAACGATTAAAACAATCCATTCTTGGCCTACTACCAATTTTGTTTCACCGATATTCTAAGTGAACCTACTTGTATTTAACCTTTAGGAAATAACTTTTTCCTGTTTAGGTTTAGGAAGAACAGTTATACCTCTTTCAGATGCAAGCCAACCAACAACATACAAAAGAATTAAAGGTAAAGCCACTATAGTCATTGTAACCCCACTTCCATCAGGTGTAATTGCAGCACCAAAAACAAAAAGAATAAAAACAGCTATCCTTAGATTTTCTCTCCAAAATTTCGGTTCCACAATTCCAAGGGAAGAAAGCGTAACCATGATTATGGGTAGCTGAAAAGCTACACCAAAAGCCACAAGAAAGGTTAGAATAAATGATATAAAGCTTTCAATTGTAAGAAACGTTACTATACCCATAGCAAAACCATATCTATAGAGGAAGTATATCATAAACGGTATGAGTAGATAATAGGAAAAAAAGCACCCAGCAATAAAGAGTATGGTTGAAGGAACAATCATCCGAGCAATAGCCTTTTTTTCATGAGGATAAAGCCCTGGCGCAACAAACTTTCCAATTTCATAAACTATTACAGGCATACCAAAAAGGATACCAAGAAAAAGTGAGGTGTAAAGAAGAGCTGTAATTGCTTCTGCTGGTGTTGTTTGAATAAGTCTTACACCTTCAGGAAGAAGATCCCCCTGCAGTTTACTTAAAACTCTAGCGGAAATACTTTCAAAAATTGCTGGGTAAGGGTAATAAATAACATAGTCAGAAAAGCTTGCTTTCCCTATCCCAAACATAAAAAAGAAAACAGTTAAACCACCAACAACAATAAAAATCCTTAGTAGTCTTGTTCTTAGTTCCTCGAGATGCTCAAGAAAAGTAGCCTTCTTTTCTTCTTCAGGGTTTTCCTGGTTGTTCCTAGACACTATCCTAAGTCACCATAACTTAAGGTTTTAGGCTACTATATCAGGACATTAGGTAATTAATCGAAACCCCTCTATTTAACCCTAACCAATTTTTTGAGGGTTTAGTATTGGTAGAATCCTTTACCGGTTTTTCTACCCAACAAACCAGCCCTAACCATCTGCTTTAGGAGAGGCGGCGGAACATAGATAGGGTCTTTAAGCTCACTATAAATAGACTCACCAACCATAACAGCAACATCTATCCCTATTAAATCCAAAAGTTCAAAAGGACCCATCGGCCAGTTATACATAAGCTTCATTGTTTTATCTATATCTTCCTTTGAAGCTATACCTTCAGACAGAAGTCTACAGGCTATAAAAAGTGACGGTATCCATATCCTATTACCTATAAACCCAGGAGAATCCTTACAAACAACAAACTCTTTCCCTATCCTTTTAGCAAATTCTTTAGCAATGTTAAGAGTTTCTTCTGAAGTTTTTAAGCCAACAACTATCTCAACAATATTCATTACAGGAACAGGATTAGAAAAATGTAAACCAATAACTTTTTCAGGTCTACTTGTTGCTGAAGCTAAAGCAGTTATAGGTAGAGTTGAAGTATTAGAAGCTAAAATAGTGTGATTTGGAGCTTTTTCATCCAACTCTTTAAACACTTTTTTCTTTACTTCAAGATCCTCAAAAACAGCCTCAATTACAAGATCAGCATCTTTTAAGGCTTCCTCAAGACTTGTTGTTCCTTTTATTCTATTAAATGCAGCTTCAGCTTGTTCACGTGATATTCTACCTTTTGCAACCGCTTTTTCCAAACCAAAAGGTCCTGATTTTATGTTTTCTAGAGCCTTTTTTACAAGTTCTTCTGTTAAATCTCTAAGAAAAACTTCAAATCCTGCTTGGGCGCATACTTGGGCTATTCCTGAACCCATAACACCAGCACCAACAACACAAACCCTCCTAACCTCAAAACCCAAAAACTTCACCTCCAAACCTTAACTATATTTCTTAAACATTTCACCTAAGTAAGCTTTTTTACTGTTCAACCCAAAAATAGACTAATACATAAATCTTTACCGAGTATAAGGGTGTAAAAGGAAAATGGTTTTACCCCTAGAAGGAATAAGAGTGCTTGATTTAACATGGCTTCTACCCTACACAACAATACTTGCAGATTTTGGAGCTGAAGTTATAAAAGTTGAGGAGCCGACAAGAGGGGACTACTCAAGATGGATGCATCCTCTGATTAAAGGAGAAGGAGCCTATTTTCTTTGTGTCCACAGAAACAAGAAAAGTATAACTTTAAACTTGAAAACAGAAAAAGGAAGGGAAATATTTTATAGGTTAGCCAAAACGGCGGATGTAATTATTGAGAGTTTTAGACCTGGAGTAACTAAACGTTTAGGTGTAGACTATGAAACAATAAAAAAGATTAACCCTCGAATAGTTTATTGCTCTGTTTCAGGTTACGGTCAAGATGGCCCCTACAAAAACCTTCCAGGACATGATATTAACTATATTTCTGTTGCAGGAATTCTTGGTTTAACAGGTCAGTATGGAGGCCCTCCAGTTATACCTGGAACCCAAATAGCTGACCTTGGTGGAGGATGTATGCTTGCAACAATATCTATCCTTATAGCATTAATAGCTAGAGAAAAGACAGGTAAAGGACAATATATAGACGTCTCCATGACTGACGGATCTATTTCATGGTTAACTCTTTCTGCACCAGTTTATTTTGCTGAAGGAAAACCTCCAGAAAGAGGGGGGATGGCTGTAACTGGCTACTATCCATGTTACAATGTTTATGAGACAAAAGATGGAAAATATATAAGCCTAGGATGTCTTGAAGAACGTTTTTGGAGAAATCTATGTAAAGCTTTAGGAAGAGAAGACTTTATTGAGCATCAGTGGGCTACAGGAGAAAAAAGAGAAGAAATATTTTCAACTTTTAGAAAAATATTCAAAACTAAAACAAGAGATGAATGGTTTAAAGAACTTGCAGAAGCAGATGTATGTGTAGCTCCAGTATACTCTTTAGATGAAGTTTTTAGGGACCCGCAGGTTTTACATAGAAAAATGGTTGAAGAAATAGAACATCCAAAAGCTGGGAAGATAAAAGTTTTAGGTATCCCGGCAAAGTTCTCAGAAACACCTGGAAAAATTAGGGATCCAGCACCAGGTTTCGGTCAACACACCAAGGAAATACTAAAAATGCTTGGGTATAGTGACAAAGAAATAGAGGAGTTTAAGAAGACAGGTGTTATTTAAAATAATGTTTATTGTTTTTGGGTTTTTTCTTTCCAAAGATTTACCACATAGGTTTTCTTAAAGATAGGTACTCCCAAGGTTCCAGGTGCTAAATATTCAACCTTTACTGGGACACCAAATTTTTCGGTTAGCTTCTCCTCATGCTCTTTAGCCCAACTATCAGGATCCTTAGGTTCTTTGCGAGGTTCAAGTCTTAGCTTTAGATACGGCATTTCTAAAGGTGTTTCTTTAACTATTTGATATTCTTTTACTTCTGGGAATTCTGTTCTTAGCTTTGCTTCAACATCTGGTGGAAGTATATATTTTCTTCCAACCTTTACAACCCATTCAGCTCTACCAGGAATTCCACCTTTAAACAGGTAGTGAGTTCTTCCACAAGCACATATATCCTCAACATAGCTTGCATAGTCCTCTACGTTAAACCTGATATAGGGTATTGTTTTACTAAATAGAGAAGTAAAAACAAGTAATCCCCTTTCACCAGGTCCTACCCTTTCTTTTGTTTCAGCATCTATTATCTCAAAAGCTGCAATATCATGCCACCAATGCATTCCATCCATCTCCTCACATTCAACAAGAAAACCTGTACCTGTCTCACCTGTAGCCCAAAAATCGATCACATAATCACAGTTATGCAGTTCTTGAAGAGCTTTTCTTATTTCAGGGAAACATGCAGGTCCAGGTTCTCCAGCAAGAATTATAACCTCAAAGGGTGACTCTATTCCTTTTTCTTTTAAGGTTAAACCAAAATTGTATGCCATTGTTGGAAGACTACACCAAACAGTTGGTCTTACCTCTTTTAGGTAGTCTGCAACCCTGTCAGGTTGAGTTGCAATAAACCCTGCACCAGCAGGAACAGGTTTCATCCCAATAGTGAATGCTGCTGAAGCAGCCATAGGACCCCAATGGTTATGCCAGTCTAAACGCCAACCATTATAAAAAATGTCTCCAGGTCTACACATACCAGTATAGAAGGAGCGGGCTGTAGTATTTATTGAATAGCCTTGCTCACCCATAGTCCAGATGTTGTAGGTTGGTCTTCCAGTTGTTCCTGTTGTACATGACCATTCAACCATCAGGTCTGTGGATGCGCCAACCATATCTCCATAGGGAGGAGCTTCACCCTGAACCTTTCTTATATCATCCTTAGTTATTATTGGAAGCTTTTTTAGATCCTCCCAACCTCTAATGTCATCTGGGGTTAAATTTGGATTATGCTCCTTCCAAATTCTTCTATAAAAAACACTGTTTTCCCATGCATACCTAACAATATGACGGATTCTACGATCTTGAAGTTCTTGTAATTCTTTCCTAGGCATTGTTTCTATTTTTGGGTTCCAATATTTAGGCCAACCTGTTTTTCTCTTTGGAGAAGACCTAGCCAAACCTTATCCCTCCTTCTTTCCAGCCATTAATTCGTCTGCAGCAAACTTCCCAAACCTTGAAAAATGTGGAGCTACTAAGGCATAGTCATCTGAAAACTCTGCTTCTTTTATTACTGTTTTTAAGGTTCTAAAAACCCATGTTTTTATTGGCAGATAAATAAAGGGTAAATTTCTTTCCTCAGCCATTCTAACAGCTTCCTCCAGTATTTTTTCAGCCTCTTTTAAACGCTCATAAACTTCACGAGTTTCTTTATCCATTTCACCCAAAATCTTTCACCAAAAAATTGTTATCAACAATTTTAGATTTAACAATTTCCATGAAAATATAAGAAATTTTATCAAACAGTCTTATATAGGAAAATTTTCATTATAGCTTTATCAAGACAAATAAGCTTAAATCGGAGCTAAAAAACATGGTGAAAATTTTTGGGTGAAGCTTTTTTAGATAAACTTCAATCAGATATGGAAGCTATAGTCGGTAAAAACAATGTTTCAACCAATATCTATGACAGAATCGCTTATGCAATAGACCCCATGCCCTACGATTTAGAAGAGAAAAATATACCTGCCGTAGTTGTTTTACCAGGTTCGACTCAAGAAATCTCTGAAATTCTAAAATATGCAAATAAAAACAAGATCCCAGTTTATGTTCATGGGTCTGCAACACTTTTTAATGCTACCTCAAGACCTAAACGTAAAAACAGTATTCTTATGCATACAGGTAGAATAAACTTTATTGAGATTATGGAAGAATACGGATTTTTTGAATGTGGTGCTGGTGCAAGATGTTTTGATGTTGAACAGACACTTTTGTCACGTGGCTACATGCTTCCATTAAATCCTGGAAGTAAACTTATAGCCACAATGGGCGGCTTAGTCTCAATTAACACGATAGGACATATGGTTGATATGCATGTTGGTAAACCAGCAGACCACATTTTAGGGCTTGAAGTCATCCTACCCACAGGAGAAATCATAGAAACAGGAACAAAAAGTCTTAGAAGACCTTCAGGTATGGATTTAACAAAGTTTTTTGTCGGAACAGAAGGCCAATTTGGTGTTATTTCAAAGATAAGAATGAAACTCATACCAGATCAAGCTAAAGTCTATGTTGTAGGATACTTTAACGAAGCAGAAAATGTTGCTAAAGCATTTATGAGAATCTATACTGAAAAGGCTCCAATTCCACTTTATGGAGAGTTTTTAGATAAGGAAACAGCGGAGGTTGGTTTTAGGCTTAAGGGTCTTCCACAACCAGAAGGTTGTGTAGCATTTGCTATTATAACTGGTCGAACTAAAGAAGATGCTATACAAAACGCAAAGAAAGTTTTTGATGTGTTTAAGGGTACAGAAGGCTTTATTGGTGCTGAAACTGTTGAAGACCCGGTTTACCAGCAGAAAGTTTGGGGGACACGTGAATCAATCTTACACTTGATAGGTGAACATAAAGGAAACTGGACTGCAATAGAGGTTGCACCAGCCCTACCTTATCTAGCAGAATGTTTACATGAGCTTAAAAAAGAGATTCCTCAAACACTTAAGGTTCTTAAAAACGAGAAAATGTATCTTTACGGTCATCTTGGCGCTTGTTCTATGCATGCCTTATGGATAATACCAAAAGGGTGGCCTAATGAAAAAAAGAAGGAAGCTGTTTTAGAAGCTTTAGGGGTTGAAAGAAAACTAAATGTAAAATATGAGGGATGTGGTGGAGAGCTAGGTCAACTTGCAGGCCGTATACCCTTTTTTAAAGAAAGATATGGTGAATCTGCATACAATCTACTTTTAAAATTGAAGAGAACATTTGACCCAAACAATATTCTTAACCCAGGAAACTTAGAAGGTGAAATTACATGAAAAAGTTTTTAGAAACACCTAAAATTGAGGTTGTAGGAGATATTCAGCAGTGTAGTAACTGTAAGTTTTGTGTTCCCTCGTGTCCTGTATATAGGGGATGGTTTACTCAAGCTGCACCTGGGAAAATGAGAGCCCTCTACTATTTTGTTAAACATGGTTATGGAAACGAGGAAGACGTTCAAAAACTTGTTTACTACTGTACAACATGTGGTAACTGTGAAAGGGTATGTAAAGCTACCTCAAGCTATGTCTCTGTTGTAGAAAACATCGAAAAGGCTAGAGCTTTACTTGTTGATATAGGATTTGGGCCTTTACCAAGACAAAAAGCTTTTGGAGAACATATTAAAAAAGAGCATAACCCATACATGGAAAAACATGAGAAAAGACTTGACTGGTTACCGAAAGAGGTTTTAGAGAAATTACCTAAAAAGGCTGAGTATGTTTACTTTGTTGGTTGCACATCCTCCTATAGGCAGAAGGAGATAGCTAAAGCCACTATCAATGTTTTTCTTAAGCTTGGAGTAGATTTTACTGTTTTAGGTTTAGATGAGTGGTGTTGTGGTTCACCACTCTTAAGAACAGGTCAATGGGATATTGTAAAAGAGCTTGCAACCCATAATAGGGATGTTTTAGCTAAACTAGAGGTAGATAAAATTATAACTACTTGTGCCGGGTGTTACCGAACCTTTAAAGTAGACTATAAAGAAAAATATAGGGATATGCTTGGAGTTGATTTCCCATTTAAAGTAGTTCACACTACAGAGTTGCTTTGGGATCTTATTAAAAAGGGTGAACTTAAATTTAACAGCATATACGAAAAAACTGTAACCTATCATGATCCCTGCCATTTAGGTAGACATTGTGGAGTTTATGATCCTCCACGAGAGGTTTTGAAGGCAATACCCAAGCTTAAACTTGTTGAAATGCCTCGAACAAGAGAAGCAGCATGGTGTTGTGGTGCTGGAGGAGGGTTTAGGTCTGGTTACTCAGATATATCTTTGTCGGTTGCAGAAGAAAGACTAAAAGAAGCTGAAAAACTTGGGGTAGAAATCCTAGCATCTTCATGTCCTTTTTGCTGGAGAAACCTATATGATGCTATAGAAAACTCAAAATCAAAGATAATGATGAAGGATATAGTTCAAATAGTCTCAGAAATACTTTAAACTTAACCTAAATTTTTTGCGTAAAGGAGACTTTAAAGAAAAACTTTTCCACTTTGGTGAAATTATGGGTGGAAAAAAGTTACTGTCAAATGTTTTGGTTGAGACTTCATGGTTAGCAGAACATCTAGATGATCCTAATATAAGAGTTGTTGAAATTGTTGGTATGTTTATTCCACCTAACATTTATGGGCATATTCCTAACACGGTTATTTTTGATTGGAGAAAAGACCTATGGCATCCTATTAAAAGAGATTTTGTGGATAAAGAAGGTTTTGAAGAATTAATGGAGAAAACAGGAATTTCTAACGACACAACTGTTATATGTTGTAGTTTAGGAAAACAATTTGCTACCTATGCTTTTTGGGTTTTTAAATATTATGGACACAAGGATGTTAGGGTTTTAAATGGTGGATTAGAAAAGTGGATTAGGGAAAAACGTCCACTAACAGGAAAACTGAAAAATTTTAGCGGCACCCTTTTAACCAGGTATAAGGCTAAGAAGCCTGATAAGAGTATTCAGAGATTATGTTCTTAGAAGCTTAAAGAGAAAAAATGTACTGCTTGTTGATGCAAGAACTCCTCAAGAATATAGGGGTGAGTTAATTAATGCACCTAACCTCCCACAAGAAGGCTCTTATTGCACAGGACGTATTCCTGGAGCAATAAACATCTATTTTGAGGAAAGTATTCAACCTGATGGAAGCTTTAAACCTCCAAAAAACTTCAACAACTATATTTATCACGTGGAGTAAACCCTAACAAGGAAATAATCACCTATTGTAGGACAGGACATAGAGGGTCTTTTGTCTGGTTTGTGCTTAAACAGCTTTTAGGTTATCCAAACGTCAAACTATATGATGGTTCATGGACAGAACGGGGTAACCTAGTTAACGTCCCAATCGAAAAATAAGTGGCGGGCCCGGTGGTACCTACACCAAAACGGATTCGAGTCCATTATGCCATTAATTAAGTTTCTGCTGAAAACGATTTAAGATTAATTTTGGGCTGTGAAGTTCTCACTATTTTTTCTATTTTTATAAAGAAAGAGTTGTATCTCAGAATTCGAGTTAGAGGGGCTATGCCCACTAGAGGAAAACGTGTAAGTAATCATAAAACTAAAGACCTAAAGTTATAAGCACCAATTTTTTAATAATCAAAAATCACTTGGATAATTCCGTGTTGAAACGTTTCTAAAATGTTTTTAAGTTTTTTAGTGTTTTTCAATATTAAGTTCAAATTCTTCTAGGGTAACTATAAAAGGTGTTAACTCTTGCCTAACATAAACGGGAAAACTTGTAACGATAAATTCACCAAAACACTTTACTTCACAATTACAAACCTCAAGTTTTCTTAATACAAACTCTACGTTTTCTTGAACCCAATCAACTTTCTTAAATAACTTTTCATACCATTTTTCACTTTTGTACATCCCTTTTCTAAGTTCTTCTAGACTTAAATTTGCTTTAGGAGATTTTGCATCTACAACTAGAAGAATCTTAACATCTCTATTATATGCAACAGCATCGATCTCCCCAATGTCAGGCCTGGTATCCTTAAGCTTAAGACGTGTTACCTTAAATCCATGTCTACGAAGAATTTGTCTAACTTTTTCCTCAAAATTGGTATTCACATTCCTGCTGAAGTCTTTCTGTAAACTCTCCCAAATCTATCAACCCTCGACTGCCTTTCTTTTAAGACCTGCAGAAAAGGAGCCGAAAATAATATCAAATCCCAAGCTATCCTCTTGTAAAAATTCAGCTCTATTCTTGAAAGAATAATCCTTCCTTCCATTAATTCTTTCAATCTGAATAGGCACAATCTTCTTTCCAATTAATCCCCTCTTCTGTTTTAGTAAAAACTATTAGAGCCATGTTTAAGCCAGTAAGCACGATGTAGCCTAGAGGCATATAAAGAAGACCTAGTTGCATGTAGGGTCTTTCAACTGTAAGGTAATGAATTGTAATTTTGGGGAAGTAATGAACAGTAAACGTTACGGTTATGTCTTCAGATGTTTGAGGATAAACATATACCTCTATTTTTTGGGAGAGAGGAAGCCAAGGTGTTTCTTTGGAGAGAGTTGCAACATTTTTATATCTTTTAGTATATTCCCCAATTTTTATTTCTACATCGTAGGGTGGTTTAGGGAAGAAATAAAAGTAAGTTCTTGTGACTGTTATATAGGTTTTGCATAAAACTGTTTTATCTATTTTTATGATTTCAACATTTTTTGGAAGTGTAAGCTTAGCTTGCTTAACAGCGTTTTCTATCCATGTCTGATCCAAAGCTTTTTCCGGTATACACCAAAAGATGCCATGCTGATTAGAGGGAATTTGTAATCTTACGGGGATGGTTTTACTGTATGAAAATGGTGGGCTATATTCTTTAGTTTGCTCAACTTTAATTTCATAGGCTTGAAAACCAAAACTTAATCCAATTATAATTATTGAGAGGAGAAGCCACACCGTAACAATTTCTTTTTCAAGTTTAGGCTTTCTTTTGCTGAAGGAAAAACCTAAGAGAATACCTCCAAAAACTATGGTTGTCAGAGTAAAAATTCTTGTAAGACTTAGGATATTATAGATCCACTCGATTCTTGATCCGGTTAAACCTCTAATTAAAACCCCCATTGAAGATTCAAGTGTAGTAAGCGGAGCCCATATTGACATTAAACCAAAAATACCTAAAAAAACTTAAAACTCCAACAACTATAATGTCACTACGCAAAATCCATCAAAAACTACTCTAAAATCTTCCGTATAAAAATTTACCTTTTAATAGTTTTACTTATCTCTCAAAAATAAATAGATGAATTTTGGAGATAGAAATTCGATGGAAAATGCTTAATGGAGAGACTTTTATTAGGGATTTGATGGAGTTAAAGGTTAAAATTGCAAGACTTAGAGAACTTTTGCATTTTAGAGAGATGGTAAAGAATGAGGAAATGACTAGAGAAAAGATCCTTGAAGAAGTTAACGAAAGAATTATGAGTGAGCTTTGGGAGATCGTGGAGGTAGCAGAAAGTCTTTAGGTTTTCTGTGGTTTCCAACGTTTACGTATCTCTTCAATCTCTTCCCTATACTCTTCTTTAGTGGTCTCTATAATTTGGCTCAGCAGGTTAGCTATTCTTTTACCAAAAGGAGTAAGCTTGTAATCTACCCAATTATGAGCTTTGTCTCTTATGATCTCCTCTATTAGTCCGGCTTTTTTAAGTTCTTTAAGGGCTTCTGAGACTGTTGATGAAGCTCCGCTTTTTGTTTTCGTTTTTAGTATTTTATGAAGCTCTGTAAATCTGATTCCCTTTGGATTTTCTTTTAAAACTAGTATTAATACCAACCAGAAAAATCCTTTAAACCCAGCAATAGAAAGCCAAAATTCAAGCCGCCTACAACAAAACAACCATTATCCAAGCTCCTTTTACCAGAAAAAACAAAAATTAGGGGTTGTAGGGGACGAAGTCCCTTACATGACGGGCCCGGTGGGATTTGAACCCACGACCTACAACTTAGGAGGCTGCCGCGCTATCCTGACTGCGCCACGGG
>CAZAHF010000034.1:0-5616 GCA_964484995.1 uncultured Candidatus Bathyarchaeia archaeon
CTTGTTGCTGATAGGGTGGCTGGAGCAAATAAGGCTGCATCAATCTTGTAAAAGTCAAAACCAGCAGCCTTATAAATCTCGTAGAATGGTTTCCCATAATCTTTTGCTTTTGAGGATGGAGAATTTTTAACCATTTCCTCGAGTTTTTTATCATCATCAATGTCTATAAGGTAGTAGGTTACTCCACCATAGAATAGAGAATCATTAGCCATACCCATAGCAACATTTGGATCTGGATGGGTTGGCATTATTGGGGCATAACCAATCCCATGTAAAACTGTTAGTGGATCTAAACCAAGCTGTTCAAGTCTAAACAAACCTGTTTCAACAATTCTTCCAGCAATTTGAACAGCACCAGCAACAGAAGCTGTTGGAGCTAAAACCATGTAAAGTTTTTCAGGTTTAACATTACAGTCACCACTAACCTTTAACGCAACCTCGTCTGTAGGCTTCTTACTTGTTTCAAGAACAACAACAGCACAATCAGCTTCATCTCTATACTTAATTTTTTCATAAAGCTTTTTTGGTTTAATAGATAAGGCTCGAGCAGGACCTGAACCTATAGCTGAATAGTCTTCAACCTTAATATTCCAACCAGCAAACTGGGAAGCTAAAAGTGAGATTGCAGGATGATCTGTTGAAACCATAACTGCAGGTAACTCAAAATCCTCGGTATATCTTATATAGGTTAAGTTTACTGTGCCAAGTCCACCTAAACATATTTCTGTAACCTTTAAACCTGCAAGATATCCTCCTTCAACCTCTAATCCCGTATCTATGACTGTGGCTCCTGAAGGAAGTTTTTCAACTTTTACGTTGTATAAGTCTGGGTTTTCTATAAGTTGCTTAACAACTTTCTCTGCTTCCTTATTTACACTTACCTTAACCATCTGAAACACCCGTTTATTATGTTTGTTTTAAAAAAGAATTTAAAATTTTTCTAAAGACTTTAAAGACTCCTCTCATATTTTTTCATCCTAGTGTGTAGATAATGTTTATCGGTATTCTAACACGAAATAAGGATTCTTGGTGTTCAAAAAAGATTATTGAGGCTTTTGAAGCTAGAAACGTTAAAACATTTCCGTTTAAACTTCAAGATATAGTCTGTAATGTTGGGTTTGAACCTAAAGTTTTAGTTGGAGGAGTAAACGTAAAAGATTTTGATGCCATTCTTGTAAGACCTTTAGGTCCAGGTTCTCTTGATGAAATTCTTTTTAGGGTTGACACTCTACATAGGATAGCTAGACTTGGTATAACAGTAATAAACAATCCTCAAGCAATTGAAAACGCTGCAAATAAATATTTTACTTTAAGCCTCTTAGAAGATGCTGGAATAAAAGTTCCAAAAACAGTTGTAACTGAAAATGTAAGGGAAGCTATCCAAGCTTTTCCGAAACTTGATGGAGAAGTCGTAATAAAACCTATTTTTGGCTCTAAAGGTTTAGGTATAACAAAAACCTCTGATGTTGAGGTTGCAAGCAGAATTTTTAGGCTTCTACATAGAAACCATTTTGTGCTTTATCTTCAGGAGTATATTAGGCATGGTGGAAAAGATATTCGTTGTCTTGTTGTTGGAGATAGAGTTGTAGCATCTATGTATCGAGTTGCAAAAGGAGGATGGAAAACAAACGTAAGTCAAGGCGGTGTCCCGGTTCCTTTTAAGCCAAACAAAGAAACAGAAGAACTAGCTATAAAGGCAGCAAAAACAGTTGGATGTGAAATTGCGGGTGTAGACTTAATGGAAAGTAGAGAGGGACTAATGGTTCATGAGGTTAACAGTCAACCAGGGTTTATGGGTTTACAGACCTCAACAGGAATAGATATTGCAGGAGAAATTGTAGATTATGTGATTAGAAGGGTTAAGAGTTAGCTTAACCTATATTTAGGTTAAATTATCACGTTAAGAAAAGACTTTTATAGACAGAAGGTTGAGAAAAAAAATAATGTAACGCTGTAACCGCTGGAAGGAAAGATGCGTCGTTATCTTCTTTCCTTCATCTTATGTTTTATCCTAGTTTTTTCTGTTTTTACATTGTTTTTTCAGGGTATGGAGGTTAAAGCTCAGCCTGCTGGTCCAGCTGGAGGAGGTGGAGGCCCACCTGCAGGCCCGCCAGCTGGTGAAGAAGAAGGTGAAGTTATAACATCAGAGCATGTTTCAACTAAGGTTTTTTTAATTCCCTCAAGTTTTTCTGTTAGATTGGGTGAAACTATAACTGTTTCTTGTTGGGTTGAGGATTCTGAGGGAAACCGTTTAACTAACGGTGCTGTCGCAATATTTGCAACTGGGGGTTCTCTATCTAAAACAGTTTTTAATTTGGCTGATTTTCCTGACGGCTTATTTACATTTGAGTGGACTGCCCCAGTTAGTGATGGCGAATATACTATTACCGCATATTTTTCAGGTTTTAGAAGTGGAAACACAGATTATGTCTCTTCAACAAGCTCAACTACAATTAGGGTTTCCTCTTACCTTATAGTTGAAAACTTTTCAGTAACACCCAAAAATATTACATTAGGTGGAAATATAACAATAAGTTTTTATGTTTTCTACTTTGATGGTTCCCCTCTTAAAGAAGGTTCAGCCTTAGTAAACATAAAAGATTCTCAAGGGTTGTCTATAGCGACATTAACAGTAACACCAAACGAGCAAGGAGTTTTTAATTCAAGTTTTACAACTACAACAGCTGGAACATTTGAAGTTGAAATACCTGTAGGTGGTGTAAGCGATTTTGCTGGAACTACAAACATTTTTGAGTATAACAAGACTTTTAATGTTTTAGCATTTACAACCCTAAGTTTAGCTTCAGCTTCACCTACAGTAGATTTTGGCCAGCCTATCCATCTTACTGGTAATTTAACTCCTCCAATAGCTAATGCTCAAATTAAAGTTTATGAGAGAATTGAAGGAGGAGAATGGACTTTTGTAGGTTCCGTGCTAAGTAACCTAGATGGATTTTTTACTTTTGACTATGTTCCTGTAGAGTCAGGCTACCATGATTTTAAGGTTTTATGGGAAGGTTCAGACTATTATGCTGGAAATGAAAGTAACGTTGTACAGGTTTTTGTGAAGTTTAATAGTTCAATAAGCTGCCGAGTTGTCCCTTATTTTCCAACTGTAAATGAAACATGTGTAGTTCAAGGTGTTTTAAGTCCACCTCTTAAAGATGAAACCATAACAGTGTTTGTGGAAAGGGATGGTGTTACTGTTGAATTTGAAACCTTAACTAATCAGAATGGTTTTTATGAGGTAACTTGGACTCCAACACAACTAGGAAATTACTCTATTTGGTCTGTTTGGAGTGGAAACTTAGACTACTCAACAGCTAGTAGTGGAGTGGTAAATATTTGGGTTGCTGAAAATAAGGTAAATTTAACATGTTTTGTCACACCATCTAAAGTTGAATATTTGAGTAAGGTCTTTATTCATGGGGAAGTTAATCCACCAATACCTAGTCAAACTGTTTACTTAGAGTTAACTGCTCCAAACGGGTCTACTATTAAAGACTCAGCGTTATTTAATCAGGAGGGCTCTTATGGTTTTAATGTAACTGTAACAGATACGGGTAACTGGACTGTTACAGTTTATTGTTTAGGTAACCAAACGTATGGTGGAAATGTTGCTACGGCTAATTTTACTGTGGTTAAGGCAAACAGTATAATAACATGTATAGTTCCTGAGGAAATTAGAATTTTAACACCAACAGAATTTTCAGGAAACATTTTACCACCAAGAGGAAATGTTGAGGTTACTTTAACTCTAACTTCACCGGATGGTGAAATTTATAATGTGACAACTATAACCTTTGAGGATGGTAGTTTTGTCTTTAATGTGACCTTAGATAAGCTTGGTAATTGGTTAGCTTTTACTTCATGGG
Organism: uncultured Candidatus Bathyarchaeia archaeon; assembly: GCA_964484995.1. Classification (GTDB taxonomy): domain Archaea; phylum Thermoproteota; class Bathyarchaeia; order Hecatellales; family Hecatellaceae; genus EX4484-218. The sequence continues at coordinate 3,876 of CAZAHF010000034.1, forward strand.
AGGGAGATAACTGCTTATATGGTTCTGTTAGTCAACCTGTAAACTTTACTGCGGTTAAAGCGTTAAGTGTGGTTAAGGTTTTTTGTCCTTTTGCTGTTGATGGGCCTGAAGGTTGGTTTGGAGGTTTTACTGTTTCTATAAGTCCTCAACCTAAAAAAGCCAATATGACTGTTTGGGTTGAGAAAGATGGTGTTAAAGCCTACTTTTTAAGGGATATTGAGGTGGAAAAAGGTTTTGTTTGGTTTAGTATATCTCAACCATTTGGTTTGTTGCCTCCATCACCGTTAACTGTTTATAGTCCATATGGGTTGTATAGGGTTTACTGTTCATGGACTGGTAGTAACTCTTCTGAGGGGGCAACGGGTAAAGCTTCGATTATTGTTTACCGTGTTTTTACTTTTGTTGAGCTTCCAGAATATAACTATATAGACTGTTATTCTAATAGTTCAAGAATAAATGTGGATTTTGATTTTTCTACAAAAACTTTTGATGTTCAGGTTGAAGGGCCGCCTAACACTCATGGTGTTACTGTTTTAGCTGTAGATAAACATGTTATGGAGTTTTTAGGTTTAGATGTTTCAGATTTTTCTGTGAAGGTTAATGGTGTTAAAACAGGATTTGAGATTGAAAACCGTGGCTGGTATACTCTTTTAATTGTTGTTTATAGTCATGGTGAGTAAAATTGGAAAGATTAAGGTTTAGGATAAAATTTTTAAGACCAGTTTTAGCTTTATCCCTCCTAACCTTAATCTTGTTATCTACAGTTCCAGCCTCGATTATGGTTGTAAAAAGTGAAAACTTAACTCCAGATGAACTTGCTCAAGCATTTAAAAAGGATGGAGAATATGTTAAACTTTGGTCAAAAATAAACTATAAAGGAAAAAAATATAGAGTGTATGTTTATCAAAGTACAGGGGTAGGTTCTGAAGGTGGTTCTTTATGTTGGTCTGAAGCGAAAAAAAGTTTTTGGATTGTAGAAACTAACAATAAAGTTTTTGGTTTTTTGGTTGTTGGTGAAGATGAAAATGGTAACGGTTATCTTGTTGTTGATGAAGAGCTTGAAAGGAGAATAATTTCATTAACAATGATTTATAATGCTTTAGGCCATGTACTTCTTATAGATGATACAACCTATAACTGGGTTTTTAACGGAAAATATAATGTTATACCAAACCTTCTTAAGGTTATAGCTGAAGTAGCTGGACCTGAGTTTACTGAGGTTCAAAATCCACGTCCAACAGTTGAGCTTCAACGGTGGGTAATAGTAGAAGGTTTAAAAAGCGGTAATTATAGCTCCCCAGAAAGCCTAAAAACAAGCTCAAAAATCATTGATTTTTACAATGAGGTTTTAGCGGGAATTGAAGGAAAATATATTAAACCGTTAGAGTGGGCTAATAAGGTTAATAAGTTTATAAGAGCAGGAAAAGTTCCTGAGGAGGGGGTTCTCCCTAAAACATTAAAAGATTCTCTAGACTTTTTATCGTCGATTGGTGAAGTTGCTGAGCTTAGTAAAGACTGTATACAGTTTATTCTTGAATCATTTTGGCAAGCACACGTAACTCAACAATATGTAAACTATTTTAAGGAAATGGCTTCCAGAATTAGCTTTAAGTTTCCTAGTTTTGCAGCTGCTCTACAAACCTTCACCTACAATGAATACTATGTTACAGGTATGATAACAGAGAAAATCTTAGAGTTTGGCGTCAAAAAAACTTATAGTGAATATAGGGATAGTATAAAA
>CAZAHF010000034.1:5716-9738 GCA_964484995.1 uncultured Candidatus Bathyarchaeia archaeon
GAAGCTGAGTTTGCATGTGAATATTTAATTAAACAGTTACGTGAAGAAATGGAGAAGGAAGATTTTGTTGATGCTGAAAAGATTAAGCTTCTTCTTATAGCCTATAAAATCCAGACTTCAGCAGCCTACCATTTCTATAATGAATGTTATGGGATTGGAAGCACCATCGTGGAGAAGGTGGGTGACTGGTCATGGTTAGAAGATTATTTTGATGTTAACGCTATAGGTAACGACTTACCAACATGGAAAGATAAAAGAGACCTCTATTCTGAATGTCTTAAATCGGTTATTCCTTCTGAGTCTGACTCTATTAGAATGGCTAGTGATAAGCTTGATGAGTTTTTAGCTCTTTCACGCTCATTTTCCCATATAGAAACTGATGTTCATGTTCATGATGCAATTTTACCGATTGTTGGAGATATTCGAGTTAAAGCTGGTGGAAGTCTTACTCTTGAAAACGTTACGCTTATTTACCATTTAACTGAAGACAACCAATACCACATATTTGTTGGTAAAAACTCAACTTTAACCATTAAAAATTCAGAAATAAGGTCGGATAATCCAGACTTCCGTTATTACATTGAGGTTTATGGAATGTTTGAAATGTATAATAGCACATTAAAAAATCTTAGGAATGTTCAAGACTATGTGTCAAAATATACTGGTTCCCATCTTTTTGTACCACCATTTCCTGAAGAATTTTACAATTTCGGTATAGTTTTAAATTCAAACTCAAGCGCTGTAATTAGAAACAGTAATATAGCAAGAGGAAACCTACTAGCAATAAATGCGACAGTTCAACTTGATAATGTTACGGTTGTTAACGACCTATGCTTCTTAAACACTACAACAAAAATAGAAAATAGCACAATTTTAGGTATGTTAGCTTTTGAAAGTTCACCTCAACTTAAATTTGAAAAAAATATTGTTAAAGGTTATACCTATAAGGGGAAAATAGGTGTAATCTACATTACTGGGTTTGGAAATGGAACCATAAAAAACAATGTATTTGAACCGACTGTATATCTGACAGGGCAAAACTATCTCTTAGAAAACAATACATTCAACAATCGCTTAGAACTGATAAGTTATCCTTTTCACTCTACTGCAATGATAGTTGAGTTAATCCGCCAATCTTTACACCGAGGTATGTGGCGTTTTGGAGCAAATGTCAACTATAAAAGGATAAGCGAGAACGCTTTAATCAAAAACAACAAAATTTTTGTGATAGGCCCTTCATGGGCGGTTTCATCCTCCTTCAAAGAAAATGAGTTTATTTCAAAGATCGACCATTTGGACATTTTTAGTAGTAGTTTTGTTAACAACATAGTTTTAGCTAACAGTTCTTCTATACTGGTAGAAGGTGGTGAGGTTTCTAATAACATGTTCACAGGACCTAAAACCTATATTTGGGTTCATTTTATAGGGAGGAATTCTATAATTAGTAATAACATTCTTATGAATGCTTCAATAGAAATATCCGGCTATAAAATTTTCTTCTCAAACAACACAATATTATCTTATCCTCCAACCCGACTTTTCATCAACAACTCCACCTTTACAAGAAACACTATAACCAATCTTTTACCCTCCATTCGGGAATGTGGAGTAATAGTATACGGGAAGAATAACACCTTAAGTAAAAACATGATAAAAGATTTTACCGTAGGTATACGACTAGGCCTTAAACATGCCTGGAACAAATCAGCAGAAAAATTTAGAGTAGAAGAGAACAAAATAACTCTTTGTAATACTGGTATTGAACTTATTGGTGCAAAAGAATCTTACATTCATAACAATCTTATAAACAATTCTATGGTGGGTATTCATATAATCCGTAATGCTGAAAACAATCTAATAGAAAACAATACAATTGTTAATTGTCAACGTGGGATATCCATTGGAAAAGCTCCAAACAACACCTTCACAAAAAATAAGCTGTGGAATTGTAGCACCCCAATATCTTTTATGAGACATTTAACAGCTTTTGAACAAAACATTGATGAAACAAATCAGATAGACGGAGTTCCAGTAAAATACATACGTAAAGCCAATAATACTATTGTTGAAAACTTAAATGTAAGTCTTTTAGGTGCAGTTTCATCATCAAACCTAACGTTGAGAAACTGTACATCCGTATGGGGAGTTATACTTGTAAATCTTAAAAACTCAAAAATTGAAAATGTATCAACTAGGTCACCACTTGAAGGGTTTATCTGTTACGCATTAAATAACACAGTTTTAAAAAACTGTACATCAAAGAAAAGCTCTGTAGGTTTCCTAATCGAAAAATCATCCAACCTAAACCTAACAGGATGTCTTAGTCTCAAAAATCAGGTATCTTACAAGGTTAATGGAGAGGAAGTATATGCCAACTTTTACAATTGTAGTACCATTAACAGTCAAAATGGTTTTGAGTTTTTAGATGGGTCAGGTACAATCCTTGGTGGTAATATTGTTAACTGCACAGAATGGTATATAGTAGCTGATACTGCTTCACCAGTTTTTGTTCATAAAGTGAAAACAGATAATTCTGTTGTTTCACTTAACATGAGCCTCTATAAAATTGGTGTAAGAAAAGACTTCCAATTTGATGAAAACTTTCTTGGTGATAAAGTTAAGTATTCTCTGTTATCCGACGTATTCAAAATTGAACCAACCTATGAAAGCTGGTATTGCACCTACCTAGAATTTACATTTCACTATACACCCAAAAAAATAGAAAACGTTTCTGAGAGAAGCATAGCAATTTATGGTAAAAACTTGGAGGAAGCAGACTGGGTTAAAATACAGCGTCGTAAAGATGTAGGTTGGCCTGAAAGAAAAATTATTGTCCCAAATCAAGATCTCTCTAAAAATGAGGTTACATGCCACTTCTTTGAGAAAAAACGTGACATAATTCTTGTTGTTGGAGCCCGACCAACCTTAAGAGTTGTTAACCAAACACCAACAACAATCCAAGGTGACATATACTATTCTTCACTTTCAAAAGCTGTTGAGGAAGCAAACGACGGAGACACAATCATAGTTTGTCCAGGAACCTATAAGGAGCAGATTAAAACATACCTTAAATACCCCTACAAAGATAAAGAGCGGTTTAAAGAATACCTTGAATACATTCTTAAAGCATATTCTAAATTCCTTAGATATTCCTGTGTTTATATTGATAAGGCTGTTAACATAACATCCACCACAAAACCAGAAGAAACAGTGATAGAGGGTGGTGCTGACAGCTTAATACTTATCGAGATAAACAGCACAGGAATTGATGGCGGAGTCTGGGTAACACCAACCCTCAGCAACCTAACATTTAAAAAAGGCGGAATTTTCATAAGAAATGCTATTGTAGATGACCCTATAACCCTTAAAAACATAGTTTTAAAGGGTTATCCATTCAAAATAGAAGATTCCTCAAACTTCAGAATCTTAGATAGCAAATTCAGTGGAATGGAATTTGAAGTTAAAAACGCTGTTAATGGAACATTCAAACATAACCAGTTTAGAGCTTCTTCAGTTAGGGTGCGTGATTCAAGTTCCCTACTCTTCGTTAATAACTATCTAAACAAATCTCATCTCAAGTTTTACTCCTCGAAAAACTGTCTAATTGAGAATAATACATTTTTTGATACTAATAGAGCACTGGAAAGCGAGAAAAGCACCAATATTACTGTAAAATTAAACAATTTCACACGTTGCATTTATGGTATTGTTTTTGAGGCAACCAATAACAGTCTAATCGAGGGAAACAACTTTATTGATTGTGGTTATTATGATGCCTACAAAAGATTTATTCGCCTTTATGGTTTACTCCTCCGTGACTCGTCAAACAACAATACAATATTCCATAACAACTTCATCAATAGTGGAAGGCTTGATAATAGCACAGTAGTTAATAGTTGGAACTCTACCTTAGAAGGAAACTATTATGATGACTACCAAGGCTTAGACTCAAACTTTGACGGTGTAATAGATACTCCCTACCAAATACCAGGCTCAGCTAATGCTGTTGACTATTATCCGCT
>CAZAHF010000034.1:9838-12724 GCA_964484995.1 uncultured Candidatus Bathyarchaeia archaeon
TAGATACTCCCTACCAAATACCAGGCTCAGCTAATGCTGTTGACTATTATCCGCTAGTTGATTTATGGACACCCGGAAACAGAAGACCTATAGTAAACTTTACCTACTATGGGATGGTAGAAGGGAAAGTTTTCACAGAAATACCTGTTGTCTTTAACGCTACAAAATCATATGATGTAGATGGAAATATAACCAAATACCTATGGAGTTTTGGTGACGGTACAGCAGCAGAAGGAGTCGTAGTAAACCACACCTACACGTATCCAGGTAATTTCACAGTAAAACTTGAAGTTGTTGATGATAAGGATGGAAAAAGAACAGTTTCTTATCCAATTTTGGTTGAAAAACCCTATTGTATTCTAAGTATAAACAAGGGATGGAATTTGCTGTCTTTCCCTGTTCTTCCAGAGGAGGAAGACATAAGAAAAGTTCTTCCAGTATCAGAGTTAATGGTAACCTCAATATACGAATGGAATTTAGCGCAAAAATGTTTTGTTAAGTCTCAAAAGATTAAACCTGGGGTTGGCTACTGGGTTTATTCTGCGGGGTCTAATCCATACCTAAAAATTGAGGGTAAACCTTTACTTAACCTAACCATTAATCTTCATAAGGGATGGAACCTTATAGGAGTTCCTCTTCTTCCACAAAATGTAACCATAACTAATGAGAATGTCCAGGTTATCTTCTATACATGGGATAATAAGAAAAACCTTTTTGTGGAAACTGAAAGTTTAGAAGCTGGTAAAGCTTACTGGGTTTATGCCTCTGAAGACTGTATAATAACCATAGGTCCCTCTTAAACTATTAAACTAAAACATAACATTAAGGTTTTAGATGAAATATTTTTGGCTTGACCTATCAAAGTCTTTAACTATTTCTGGTTTTCCCTCTTTTAGTGGGAGTTTGTTTAGTTGATGTTGAATTTCAGGGTAATATGCCATAGGGTTTTTAGCCATTTTTGTTGCTGGATGAAAATCTCCAAAAACTTCTCTTGTAATTTTAACTGTTAAAATTCTGGTTTCCTGTTCATCAATATACCCAAGTGAATGTAGGTACTCGTGGAGAAGAATAGTGTAGATAAAAGAGTTTAATTCTCTTCTAGATTTTGCTAGGCTTTCTATAGCCTTTAGAACCAAACGGTTTAAGACTATAGAGTTTGATCCAACCTGGTGTAATGCACCTATTTGGGGTGGAAGATTTGCCAGATAAAGCATTAAACCTCCTCTTCTCTCCTTTAACACAGTCTCAACAGACCTTTTTACAACTTCAAATATGTCCCCAAAGTTTTCACATTTGTCTAGTTCTTCAATCCATAAATTCAGGGCTTGGTTTACCCTCCTAAACGGATTTATGCATAAATCACTGGTGTCTCCTGTTTAAGTTGAGTTGGTTTAAGGGGTTTTAGGCTTACGCTTCTCTGGATTGTTGGTTTTACAACCTCCATAGCCTTTTCAAAGTGTTTCCAGTAAACCTTTTGAGCGTTTATGTCCTCTCTTAAAGCTGTTAAAGCTGCTTCACGGCAAAGAGCTTCAATATCAGCACCGACATATCCCTCAGTTATTTCTGCAAGCTTCTCAAGGTTTACATCTTCAGCTAGAGGCATATTTCTTGTATGGATTTTTAGGATTTTAAGTCTAGTCTCTTTGTCTGGAACAGGAACTTCTAAGATTCTGTCAAATCTTCCAGGTCTTAGAAGCGCCGGATCTAATAGGTCTGGACGATTGGTTGCAGCAATCACAACAACACCACGAAGATTTTCAAGTCCATCCATCTCTGTTAGAAGCTGACTTATAACACGTTCAGTTACATGAGAATCTCCAAATCCAGAGTCTTTTCTTGGTGCAATAGCATCAATTTCATCAAAGAATATTATTGATGGGGCTACTGCTCTTGCTCTTCTAAAGATTTCTCTTATGGCTTTCTCAGATTCTCCAACCCACTTACTTAAAACCTCAGGACCCTTAACAGAGATAAAGTTGGCTTCACTTTCAGTTGCAACAGCTTTTGCAAGCAAAGTTTTACCTGTACCCGGTGGACCCGCTAGAAGAATTCCCTTTGGCGGGTTTACACCCATCCTCTTAAATACTTCCGGATGTTTAAGCGGCCATTCAACAGCCTCTTTTAAGGCTTGTTTAACATTTTCAAGTCCCCCAACATCTTCCCAACGGACGTTAGGTTTGTCTATTAGAACCTCACGCATAGCTGAAGGATGAACTTCTTTTAAGGCTTCCATAAAGTCTTCTCTTGTAACTTCCATTTTTTGAAGAATCTCTGTTGGTATAGTTTCTTTCTCAAGGTCTATTTGAGGCAAGAATCTTCTCAGAGTTCTCATAGCTGCTTCACGGCAGAGAGCAGCTAAATCTGCACCAACAAATCCATGAGTTATGCTTGCAATTTCCTCGAGGTTTACATCCTTAGCCAAAGGCATTCCACGTGTATGAATTTGAAGAATTTCAAGTCTGCCTTTCCTGTCAGGCACACCTATCTCAATTTCCCTGTCAAATCTTCCAGGTCTTCTAAGAGCTGGGTCTACAGCGTTTGGACGGTTGGTTGCGGCAATAACTATAACCTGGCCTCTAGACTCTAAACCATCCATTAAGGCTAAAAGCTGAGAAACAACTCTACGTTCAACCTCACCTGTTGCCTCTTCTCTTTTTGGTGCAATAGCATCAATCTCGTCTATGAAAATTATGGCTGGTGCATTCTCCTGAGCTTTCTGAAATATTTCTCTTAGCCTTGCTTCTGATTCGCCGTAGAATTTACTCATTATTTCTGGCCCGTTTATACTTAGGAAGTAGGCGTTAGACTCATTAGCAACAGCTTTTGCAAGCAAAGTTTTACCACATCCAGGAGGACCATAAAGAAGAACCCCTTTTGGAGGATCTA
>CAZAHF010000035.1:0-12665 GCA_964484995.1 uncultured Candidatus Bathyarchaeia archaeon
ACTTTTAGCTGGCTCAAGAAAATTTAAATTAAACCTAATAAACAGAAAAGACCTTATAGCCTTAACCGAAAGAGCATCAAAAGTCACAGGAATCCCTATGCCTCATGAAAGCGACATAGAAGTTATAGAGCAAATACTTGGCTAGTAAGATAACCTTAAAAACATTCTTCTCGGAAAAAAATCCCTAAAAATTTTTGGAAACCTAGCTTATATCGCCTCTGTTACAAGAAGAATGGTTTAAACTAGTGTTAACTATCTGTCAAAGTATAGGTAGAACTCGTATGGGTGTGGTCTTAGATTTACCTCTTTATGTTCATTGGTTTCAAGCTCAATTATCTTGTCGATTAAGTCTTGGCTAAATATTGGCTTTAAATATTCTTGGTCGCTCTGCAAACATTCAACAGCTTCCTTTAGGCTTCCGGGGAGCTCTTTAATTCCAAGCTGTTTTCTTCTTTCAGGTGTAAGCTTATAAATGTCTTCATCTACAGGGTCACCAATATCAATCTTCTTTTTTATTCCATCCAAACCAGCAGCAAGCATAGCAGCAAAACATAGGTAAGGGTTACATGAGGGGTCTGGCGGCCTAAACTCTAACCTTTTTTGTTTAGAGGCTTTAGGTCCTTTATGGTAAACCGGAACTCTTAAACATGCAGACCTGTTTCTACGGCTCCAAGCAATATAGACTGGGGCCTCATAACCTGGAACAAGTCTTCTATAAGAATTTGTTGTAGGTGCAACAATAGCAGCTAAAGAACGTGCATGTTCAAGTAAACCTCCACCAAAGTATCTGGCTAATTGGCTTATTTCTGCATGTGGGTCGTCAGGATCATAAAAAGCGTTTTTTCCATCTTTCCATAGGCTTACATGAACATGCATCCCAGAAGCATTATCCATAAAGATAGGTTTAGGCATAAAAGTTGCAAGCTTTCCATGTTGGTAAGCCAAATTCCTAACCACATACTTAAGAGTCATAACACTGTCTCCAGCGTTGGTTAAGCTATCTCTATAAAAGTTTATTTCCCCTTGACCTGCACCAGCAACCTCATGATGATGAACATCACAAACCACACCAAAATATTCAGTTAAAACTCTTGCACACTCACATCTAAACTCCATAAAAGTGTCTTGAGGTGAAGCAGAAAAATATCCTTCTTTAAACCTAATCGGATAACTTGTTCCTTCAACATTCCAAATAGCCTCTTTAGACTCAATACTATAACTTTGACCTTTATAGGCGGATAAAATATCCCAGCTAACTTTATCAAAAACAAAAAACTCAACCTCAGGACCCCAGTAGGAAACATCGTAACCTGCTTCTTTAAGAACTTGCTCAGCCTTTTGGGCAACACCTCTAGGGTCACGGGGAAACCTACCTAAACCAAAACCCCAATAAACATCACAAAACATTCTAGCAGTCTTTAAGTTTTCAGGCATCCATGGGATGACTGCAAATGTTGAAGGGTCTGGTTTAAGCACCATATCAGACTCATGAATTTCAACATAACCTCTAATAGAAGAACCGTCAAGCTTTGGAATACCTTCAGCAAAACTTTCAACCTCTAAAAAATCAGCAGATATTGTTGTATGTTGAAGTTTACCTGGGACATCTGTAAAATGAAGGTCAATAAATTTGATGTTCTCCTTTTTTATTAAATCCAAAATTTCTTCAGGTTTTCTTTTTAATGCTTTTAGTTTTCCCTCCCTAGTTTTTTCATACGGCATGAGTCTTCCACCACAAACTTTTAATAATGTTTTACATGATTCACTCAATCTAGATATATACTTTTCCTTGTTTAAACTGAACGTATGTTTAATTTTTACATGGAAAACTTTACTATTGTCCAGAGAAACCAAAAAGGTAAAATATCCAAAAAGAATCCTTAATAAGGACCGAAAAGGAAAAAGAGAGGGAGATGAATATGAAAAGACGGGAAGAACTAGATGAGATAGACCAGAAAATTCTGGGGGAGTTGTTAAAAGATTCACGTAAATCCTTCCGTGAAATTGCAAGAAGAGTTGGGGTTTCTGTTGGAACAGTTTTGGCTAGAGTTAAAAACTTAGAGAAAGAGGGAATAATTAAAGGTTATACTGTTCTCTTGAACCATGAAAAACTGGGTTATGAGTTAACAGCTGTTATAGAGCTTACGGTTTCTAAGGGTAAGCTTCTTGAAGTTGATAAAGAAGTTGCAAAAAAACCTAATGTTTGTGCAGTTTACGATACGACAGGTCTTACGGATGCAATGGTAATAGCAAAATTTAAAACTAGGGAAGAGCTTAGCAAATTCACAAAATCCTTACTTTCACTTCAACATGTTGAAAGAACAAATACCCACTTTGTCTTAACAACAATTAAAGAAGATTTTAGGCTTCTTTAAACATTAAGTTTCATATGGAGGAACCAAAAATTAGGGTAGCAATAGTTAACTATGGAATGGGTAATATTAGAAGTGTTTATAATGCGTTTAAATATCTTAAGGCAGAAGTAAATGTGGTTGATGATCCGTTAAAACTAAACCTAGAAAAGGAAAAAATTGTAATTCCTGGTGTTGGTGCTTTTGAGGATGGAATAAAAAACATTCAACCTTTTATATCAAAAATTATGGAAGCTATAAGTTTAGGTAAACCTATTCTTGGGATATGTATTGGTCTCCAAATGTTTTTTGAAGAGTCCGAGGAATCTACAAAAGCAAAGGGTTTAGGGTTAATCAAAGGAAGGGTTGTAAAAATAAGAACAAACCTAAAGCTCCCTCATATTGGATGGAATAAGCTAAAAATAGTAAAAGATGGTTGTCCCTTGTTTAAGGAGGTTAAAGACGGTTATGTCTACTTTGTCCACTCCTATCATGCACTTCCAGCTGAAGAGGATGTTATAGTAGCAACAACAGAATATGGATGTGAGGTAACAGCAGCTGTGTGGAAGAACAATGTTTATGGGGTTCAGTTTCACCCTGAAAAGAGTGGGAGAACAGGTTTAAAAATTCTAAAAAACTTTTTAGAGTTGTAGAATAATGGTTTGTAAAAGGATTATTCCATGTTTAGACTGTGATCTTGCAGTTCCTGAGGGTAGGGTGGTTAAGGGTATAGAGTTTAAACAGATTAGGTATGCTGGTGTTCCTTGGGAGCTTGCAAAAAAATATTATGAGGATGGTGCTGACGAGATTGTTTTTCTTGATATTACAGCAAGCCATGAAAGAAGAGAAACGATGGTTCATATAATTGAAAAGACTGCTGAAAACGTTTTTGTTCCATTAACTGTTGGCGGTGGAATTAGAACTGTTGAAGATGCAAAAAAAGTGTTTAATGCTGGAGCTGATAAAGTTTCGATTAATACAGCTGCAATCCAAAACCCAAACTTGGTAAATCAGATTGCAAAATATTTTGGAAGTCAGGCTTGTGTTGTAGCTATTGACGCAAAAAGAAGGTATGTAAAATCACCTGATGAGGCTAAGGATAAAATTGTTGTTAAGACTCCTGAAGGCTATTGTTGGTTTGAATGTTCTATTTATGGTGGGAGAAAATTTACTGGTGTTGACGCTATAAAGTGGGCGATGGAGGTTGAGGAGAGAGGAGCTGGAGAAATTTTGCTTACAAGCATGGATAGAGATGGGACTGTTGAAGGTTATGACTTGGTTTTAACAGATGAGGTAAGTCGAAGAGTAAACATACCTGTAATAGCTTCAGGTGGATGTGGAAACTTAGAACATATTTATGAGGTTTTTACAAAAACTCAGGCTATGGCTGCTTTGGCTGCAAGTATTTTTCACTACGGAACCTACAGTATAAGGGAGGTTAAAGAGTATTTGGTAGAAAGGGGTGTTAAGGTAAGGCTTGAATAGGAGATGTTAAAATGGCTGGTTCTAATCAAAAACCAGACTCTATACTTGTTTTAGATTTTGGTGGGCAATACTGTCACTTGATAGGTAGAAGAGTAAGAGAACAAAATGTTTACTCTGAAGTTGTACCGTTCGATATAACACCAGCTGAAATTAAAAACTTAGACGAAAAGTTTAATGTTAAAGGGTTAATTTTGTCTGGTGGGCCTTCAAGTGTTTATGGGGAGGGTGCCCCAAAACTTAATAAAGAAATTTTAGACATGGGTATACCTGTTCTTGGAATATGTTATGGTCATCAGCTTTTAGCCCACATGTTTGGTGGTGAAGTTAAACCTGGGAAAGAAAGGGAGTACGGTATAACCTACGTAACCATAGCTAAACCAGACAAAATTCTGGTTGGGTTAAAACAAAGAGAAAAAGTTTGGATGAGTCATGGAGACACTGTTTATACTCTCCCAAAAGAGTTTGAGGTTTTAGCATATACAAAAAATTCTCCTGTGGCTGCTTTTAGACATAAGAAAAAGCCTATCTATGGTTTACAGTGGCATCCTGAAGTTACTCATACTGAGAGAGGAATTTTGATGTTAAGAAACTTTATCTTTAGAGTTTGTAGGTGTAAACCAAACTGGGTTATGGGAGACTTTATTGATAGGGCTGTTAAAGAGATTAGGGAGACTGTTGGAAAAAGCAGATGTATTATTGCTTTAAGCGGTGGGGTTGACTCAAGTACAGCGGCAGTTTTGGCTTCTAAGGCTATAGGTAAAAACCTAACAGCTGTTTTTGTTGATCATGGTTTTATGCGTGAAGGTGAACCTGAGGCTGTAGCTGAAACCTTTAAAAAATTTGACTTAAACTTTGTTATGGTTGATGCGAAAGAAAGGTTTTTAGAAAGACTTAAGGGTGTTGTAGATCCTGAGCTTAAAAGAAAAATCATAGGTGAGGAGTTTATTAGGGTTTTTGAGGAGGTTGCAAGAAAGGTTAAGGCTGAGTATCTGATTCAGGGAACAATTTATCCTGACAGGATTGAGTCTGGTTTTAGAAAACACTCTGAAAAAATTAAAACTCATCATAATGTTGCTGGCTTACCTACAAAAATAGAGTTTAAAGGTATTGTTGAACCTTTAAGAGACCTTTATAAAGATGAAGTTAGAAGGGTTGCTGAAAAGCTAGGATTACCAAAAGAAATTGTTTGGAGACAGCCTTTTCCAGGACCTGGTTTAGCTGTTAGAATTGTTGGTGAGATAACAGAAGAAAAATTAGCGATTATTAAAAAAGCAGATAAAATTGTTAGAGAGGAGGTTGAGAAGGCTGGTTTAGCTGACTCTTTATGGCAGTATTTTGCTGTGTTGGCTGATGTTAAAACTACTGGTGTTAAGGGAGATGCTAGAGCCTATGGTTATATGGTTGCTGTTCGTGCGGTTAAAAGTGAGGATGCGATGACTGCAAGTTTTGCTCGGATACCCTATAAGGTTCTGGAGAGAATTTCAACAAGAATAACTAATGAGATTCCGTCGGTTACAAGGGTTGTTTTTGATATTACCCATAAACCTCCAGCAACAATAGAGTGGGAGTAGAAAGAGAGGTATTATTAACCGTTATTAAAAGTTAATAGGTATATTAGGCGTATTCAAGTACAACTGTTTTTCTGCCTATAAGTTCTGCTGCGGTAACCATTTTTATACCTAGTTTTTTGGCTTTTTCCCAAGCCTCTTTTGTTCTTTCTCTAAACTTTGGTTCTCTGGGTAGATGATGGTCGTAGACTATTGTTTTTGTTTTGTTTGTTTCTTCAATTATCCTTAAAACGTTTTCAACTGTTCTTTTAAAGTTTATTAGGTTTAGGGTGTAGCCAAGCATATAGGTCATGGGGCCGTCTAAAATTAGGGTTGTTGGGTTTTCCTTGATAATCCATTCGGCATAGTCCTCAATTATTGGCCCGTTTAGGTCTGAGGAATGGATAAGTTTTTCTTTTCCATACTCAATTATGGTTGAGAAAACCCATCCCACCCTTGAAAACTCTATCCCATGAAATAGGGGTTGAGTAAACCTAAGCTTTGTATTCCCAAACTTGTATTCTTTTCCTTCCGAAAACTTAACTTTAACTGTTTCCAGATCTAGTTCAGGAATTTTTTTGTAGCTGTTCCATTTTTTTGCTCTTTTAAGGAACCATTTTTCACCTTGAGCTAGAAGACTTTTTCTTCTTTCCTCATAGTCACCAAAGTTTTTTGTTTTTGCAAGAGGTAAATCTTCAAGAGGATTTTCATATTCTTTGGGTTGTGGTTCCTTAAGTAAATCCTCAAATTTTGTTTTACCAAAAGCCTCGTAAAGATGTTTATAAAATTCTTCAGCTCTCTCTCTTTGAGAATCGTTTATAAACTCGTTAGGGTTTTTTGCAAAAACAGTTTTTCCGTTATAGATTGTTTTTTCAAAATCTGTGAAGTGGTCGTAGTGGTAATGTGAAATAACTATTACATCAACGTTTTTTGAGGCTGATTTTATGGCTTTATAGCCTTCTTCATACCAGTAAATTTTTTTGTTTTCCGGAGCTGGAAAACTTGGTTGCATAACAGCAATACCAGGGTCTATAAGAATTTTTAGGTCTGGAGTTTTAATTAGGCTGCATGAAGATTTTGCACCAAAAGAGTCAAACCACACTGGTTTAAAAATAATCTTCAAACCTTATTTTTCACCTTTACAGTCTTCTCTAAATTTTTCTTTTTAAAGCAACCCACAACTCATCTTGAATCGGTGAAGAAACTCTTTCCACTCTTCCATCTTTTCCTATAAGAACTCTTGTTTTTTTATCTTTTAGAATTTCACCTATAACTGAAGCTTGAATTTTTTGTTTTTTAAATTCTTTTAAAAGCTTGTTTATGTTTGAAGGTTTAACTGTTAGAAGAAGACAGCCTGAGCTAATAAGCTTAAGCGGATTAATCTTAAAAAGCCAACAAATTTTTTTAGTATGTAAACCTATAGGGATTTTTTCCTCATAAACCTTAAAACCTCTTTCTGAGGCTTCAGCTATCTCCCACAATCCTCCAAGTATTCCACCTTCAGTTGGGTCATGCATAGCATTTACTCCGTTTAGTTTTGAAGCTGTTAAGGCTTCTTTAACTATACTTATCTTTTTAAAGTATTTTTCTGCTTCATAAACAAACTTCCAACCAAAATTTTCCGCTAAAACTTTTCCTCTATCTGATGCAAGAATAGCTGTTCCTTCAACTCCAGCTGTTTTTGTTAAAACTATCTTGTCTCCTGGTTTAGCTCCACCTGACGTTACATATTTTCCATCTTTAACAATTCCGATAGCAAATCCTATAACAAGCGGATAAGCTAAGTTTGGTGTAATCTCACAGTGGCCTCCAACTATGCTTACACCAACCCTACGGGCGGCTTTATCCATCTGACTACACACATCCTCTATAACCTCCCTTCTAGTTTTTTCTGGGAACATTAAACAACCCAAAAACCATTTTGGTTGAACACCCATAGCTGCAACATCATTACAACAAATGTTTACAGCAAGCCAACCAATTCTTTTAACAGCTCCACTAATAGGGTCACATGAAACAGCAAGAAGCCTTCTTCCAGCTTTAACAATTGCTGAGTCTTCCCCTTTTCTAGGTCCTAAAACTACATCTTTAGACTTAACTCCAAGATACTGAAACACTACTTTTTCTAAAATTTCTGGTGGAACTTTACCAGCTTTTAGAATCATTTTTCTAGGTTGTTTTTCTTGATGGAAGAACCTCAATTATGGTTGAGCTTATAGTTGTAATTTCAGTGTTCCCACTAAAACCTATTTTTGAAGAAACATTTTTTAGTCTAATCTTGATTCCAACAGGAAACCTTGAAAGAATATCCGCATGCTCCCGCCAAGCAGAAACCCTTATTTCTCCACTATCATCTGATAACAGAATTTCTGCAACCTTAACTTTGCTTCCATCTTTTAAGGTAACTTCTCTAACACCAAAATTCCCTGTAATAACACCTTCAACCACAAGATTTCTTTTATCAGGCATTATCTGAGCAATGGGTGTTGGTTGACTAGGAACTGCTTCTATTTCTGGCGGGGTTTCAGCCTTAGAAACAACCCTAATTTTTGAACGTTTACCAACATGAACCTCTAACTCACCAATCATATTCTCTTTTACTGTTCCCCTTAAAACCTCAATTTGGTCTCCAACCTGAATAGACTTTGTTTCTTCTGTTTGATTATCCCAAACAACAATGTTTACCTCGCCAGTCTCATCCTTAACCCTTAACCTCTGTACCTTTCCCTCACCAGAAACTCTTTTAAACTCTTTAACCGGAAAAACCCTTGTAACAACACCGACAAAATTAAAATCTTTAACTCCCTTTTTCATTTCACCTATCTTCTTAAAGAAATCTTGGTAGTAAGGTATTTCATATTCAACAAGATGAGGTGCTAACAAAGATATTTTGCTTCTTTCACCAACATGAAGTTCAACTCTACCATCTATAGATTCTCGAGTATAGGCATGCTCCACCTTTACCAAACTATTTGCTTGAACATTTTCCTTAGCTAACTCTTCAACCTTCTCATTCCAAACATAAACCTCAACCATCCCAGTTTCGTCGCCAATAAGAACCCTTTGAAGCTTACCTTTAGAACCATCTGGTCTAGCAAACTCTTGGCAGTCATAAACTGTTAAAACACGACCAACAATTGTAACATCATTTAAATTTGGTATTAAATCTCCCACCCGCATCCTTGTTGCTAAATGAGGTTTTTCAAAAAGCGAAACCCCAAGGTCTGAAGCTACCAGAAATGCTGCACCCTCTAGATTTAAAAGATTTTTAGCTTCAGCCCTCTTTTTTTCTATAAGCTCAAATAACTTTTCCCTTGTTAAATCTCTTCTTTCAGCCAAAATTTTTTCAACTATTGTTTCAAAATCGTAGGATAATCCTTTCTTCTCAGTCAAACTATTCAACCCAACTATTGAGATTATTTGAAAATAGGTTTAAAGGTTAATTAACCTTAACACCATCCAGAATAAAATTAGAGATAAAGCTATTTAAACCCAGAAATAAAACCTTACTATTTAGAGTAGGAAACAATCTAAACTTAGCAACCATACAGTGAAAACATACGATATTATGAGTGTTTATGTTGGTGCTGCTCCCTTGTCATCCAGCCAACCAAAAGTTGAAATAAGAGGAATATATGCTACAGCTCTTACAAAAATCCTAAGCAGCCACTTTAGAATAGTAAGAATGTCTAAGGTTATCTCTAAAAGGTTTAACACAAAAACATGTTATGAGTTTGGTGAAGTTCTTATAAGAGACAACCCTGACAAGCATGGAGTAACAGTCTTAGGGACAGTTGAAGGTGCTGAAGCTGTTGTTAATGTTCTAAAAAATATTCTTCCCGACGTTGTTGTTAGAGAAAAAAGTCTAAAAGGATGGTTTGGCTATGGATGCTTTAACCTAGAATTTCCCTACCTATCAAAAAGGGTTTTAGATAAAATTCGAGGTGAAGTTGTGCCTACAATCCCAAACCACCACAAGTTTAGGATTTTTGCTTCAAACCTTGTAGATGAAGCTGAAAATGAGCTTTTAACAATACCTGAACGAGACAAGGAGTTAGAAGAGAAACTTAAATCTTTTATTAGTTTTAAGATTGGAGAAAAATTTGAAATTAACCATGTTAAGCCTTCCGGTAAAACCTTAAAACTTAAAGGTGAAATTTTTGAAGCCATTAACAACCAGATTTTAAAGGTTAAAAGAAGCTTTAAGGGGAAAGGTTTCTATGACGGGTTAAAAATCATGAAAGAAGATGGTGACTACGGTGTAACAGAAATTGTTGAGGGTGCATGGATAACAAAACACTCCTATTTTTCATGTGAAGGATTTCTAAAAGGAGAATTTTATAATATAAACACTCCTACAGAGCTTTATCCAGGTCAAGCTAGATATATAGACCTTGAAGTTGATGTGGTAAAACCTCTAAACAAGGAACCAGAAATCATAGATTTGGATGTTCTGGAAAAATCTGTTGATGAAGGTTTTATAAGCCAAAAACTAGCTGACGCAGCCAAAGAGGTTGCTGAAAAACTGGCTAAAACCCTAAAAACAGAGGGGAACCAAGACTTTTATTCTTTAACTCAGCAGGTTAAACCTAAACTTGAGTATGAATGTTTGAGTTTCTAGTTTTTTCAAGAATAGACTTTATCTCCATAATTCTTCTACAGCTTCCACAAATCTTAGCTGACGCTGGAAAACCACAAACCTCACATACGGTAAAAGCTTTTTCCTCCCTTTTCTCCTCTAAAATTGGAATTAGCTTTTTTAAGAAAACGGAGAGAAGCTGATATTTAAAGTTCGGATTTTCTTTTGAAAATAATTCTAAAAGCCTCTTTCTTTCTAAAAGTCTTGAACCAGTAACATGAGGACACTCTGTTTCTCTTATTGGTATATTGTTAAACAACGCATAAAGAGCTGTCTCGTTTTCCGGTATCCTAAAAAGAGGTTTAACTTTTTTTACAAGTTTTTGGTGGAAGGGTGGAATAACTGGTTTTAATCTAGCAAGCTGTTCAAAGTCTCCAGCTAAAAAATTTGAAAACATAATTTCAACCATATCGTCTAGGTTATGGCCTGTTGCTAAAACATCTACACCAATTTTTTCTGAAACCTCGTTAAAAACATGTCTTTTTACCGTTCCACAAACTGAACATATTCTTCTTCTATACCTAGTTTTCTTAAAATCGTCTATGCTAAAATTCTTCTCCTTTTTAAGGTCGTAAACAAAAAGCTCTAAATCAAGCATTTTTGTAAGTTCCTTAGCTTTTTTTAAACAGTCTTCAGAATACTTTTCTATACCAAGGTTTATATGAAAAACAGCAAACTCAACATTTGGAAAGGCTTTTTTTAGAGTATAAAGCAAAACCGCACTGTCTTTTCCACCTGAGACAGCTACACCAACCCTATCATCCTGATTAAACATCTTATATTTTTCAACAGTTTCCCTCACCCTTTTTACGGTAAACTCATCAAAACATTTCTTGCAAAGATGGAGTTTTGCGTAGGGAATCCATACAGAGGCTTCTTCAGTTAAACATCTACGACATTTAACCACTTTTATACGCCCTAATATCTAATATAAGGCTTGTATTTTTCTTTTGGTTTGTAAACTATCGTAACCTCATCTTTACTACAGTGAAGTTCTTCAACTGTTTGAGAAAAAATCCACCAAAGATAGGTTTGACCCTCAAGAGTTCTTAAAAGTTGTTCTTGACCCTCAACCAGTTTAATGTTTCTAAGGATATAGGATTTAAGTAGGTTACTTCCTGAAACAAAAAGAAAAGCCATACCTTGACCTACAAAATCTTTTACCTGTTCTGGGCTTCTAAAGCTTGCCTTATGCTCCTCATTAAGCCAAACCTCAAAATCTTCACGTTTAATTTTAATCTCCATTTTTTCACAATTCCTCTTAACATCTTTCCTATTTTCCTTCACAAATAAGACCATAAGAGTTAATCCTAAAACTAGAAGAGCTGAACCCATTAAAAAGGTTGTTTTAAACCCTAAAACATCCGCAATATAACCTCCTAAAACAGGGCCAATAATCCATCCTATAAACCATGTTCGCTCATACATACCCATAGCCCATCCTCTTTTTTCTGATGGAACAATATCAGCTATAAAAGCAGTAACAGCTGCACCCATAGCAGCCCAAGTTAAACCTTCCAGAGCCTGAATTGGAAAAGCCTGAACAAAACTCTCTATAAATGCATAAGCTGAAAAAGCCACCATAAATCCAACCATTGAAAAAGTCATTATAGGTTTTCTTCCAATTCTATCGGAAAGCTTACCAACCATTGGTGAAAAAACCGCGCCGGAAGCAGAACCAACCATATAGATAAATCCAACAATAGTTGTGGTTGCACCAAGCTGACTGTTTAAATAAACAGCCAAAATAGAGTAAACCATCCCTGAACAAATCATTAAGGGAAGAATTGAAACATATAAAAGGTATAAGGCTTTATCGTCTTCCCTCCACATAAACCTCACCACACCCTTTTTTCCAGTAATTTTCCCCTAGTTTTAAAAGGAAACCTTTTTAATTTACCATACCCTATACGATATAAACCCAGTCTAACCAAGGCTTAGACAGGGAAGACCGAGCAGCAAAACATTGGAAAATACAACAATTAAAATAAAATTTCTAGGTGGAGCCAAAGAAGTTGGAAGATCCGCCATACTTTTAAGTAGTGAAGATACTACACTCCTACTTGACTACGGAATTTTACTTAACAAGGAACCTGATTTTCCACTTCATGTTTCACCAAAAATATTGGACGCTATAATTCTTTCACATGCTCACCTAGACCATAGTGGAGGAGCACCTATCTTTTACCTAAGAAACAATATTCCACTTTATACAACAGATCTAACATTTCAACTCACAAGAATTCTTGTAAACGACTTGATTAAACTTTCAGGCTACTATCTTCCCTACGACTATTCAAACCTAGATATTATGGAGAAATGTCTTGTAAGTATAAACTATAAGCAAAGGTTTAAGATTAAAAATTTAAGTTTAGAGTTTAAGGAAGCAGGACATATACCTGGAAGTTTTCAAACTATTGTAAGAGTAAACTCAAAAACCCTGGTTTATACTGGTGATATAAACACACGTGAAACAAGACTTTTAAAGGCTGCAGACACAGAGTATGGTGAAGCTTCATGTGTTATTCTTGAAGCAACTTATGCTAATGAAGACCATCCCGACCGTCTAGAAGAAGAAAAAGTTTTTATTGAGAGGATTAAAGAAGTTGTTGAAGGTGGAGGAACAGTCCTTATTCCAGCTTT
>CAZAHF010000036.1:0-12075 GCA_964484995.1 uncultured Candidatus Bathyarchaeia archaeon
TTAGACGTCTTTGCATGTATCCGCTTTGCTGGGTTCTTACAGCTGTATCTACAAGCCCTTCTCTACCACCCATTGCATGGAAGAAGAACTCTGTTGGTGATAACCCATCCCTATAACATGAGTATACAAAGCCTCTTGCTTCAGGACTTGGGTCTCTTGGTTTAAAGTGGGGTAAAGCTCTATCCTTATAACCTCTAATAATTCTTTTTCCTCTCACAGACTGCTGACCTAAACATGCTGTCATCTGTCCTATGTTTAGGCTTGAACCTCTTGCACCTGTTCTTGTCATTATACTTCCACTATTACCCATACCAAAATACTGGTCTGCATATTCTCCACAATCATCTCTTGCTTTTGCAAGCTCATTCATCGCATAAATTTCAAAAGAATCTTCTAAGGTTTGACCTGGAAGTCTAGCTAAAACTCCAGCATTAAACTGTCTGATAAGCTCATCTATCCTCTTTTTGGCTTCCCTTGTTCTTTTCTCTATTTTTTGTCTAACCTCATCTGCAACATCAAGCTCATCAAGCGTATATGAGAATCCTTTCATTGTTAGATAGGTGTTAACAAGTCTTGAAAGCTTATTTAAGAAATCTTTTGCAGCTTCAGAACCATACTCTTTAACTATTCTATGAAGAATACTCTCAGATTTTTCAGCACCTATTGAGTTTCTGTCGATAACCCCATGAATTAGCCTACCGTTTTTTACAACAACATAAGCATCATGTTCACATTCTTCCCGTTTACATTTAGAGCATCCAACACAAATACTTGCTTTTGAAACAAAGTTAAACCCTTTAGGTAGAAGAAGACTAAAGATATCTTTACCAGACCATAAAGGTTCAGGCTTTTTAATTGTTGGTTCAGGAAGATCTCCTTCATAACCTATAGCCACAAGAAGATTACAAACCTCATCTTCCTTAAGATATGTTGATTTTCTTGTAAGCAAGTAGGCTCCAGTAATAAAGTCTCTAATTGCACCTATAATTGGACCACCATATCTTGGAGACAAAATTTGGTCTTGAACCTGCATTAAAACTTTTGCTTCAGTTACAGCCTCCTCAGTTTGAGGTACATGAAGATTCATCTCGTCACCATCAAAATCTGCGTTGTAAGGTGGACAAACACATAGGTGAAGCCTAAAAGTCTTATAGGGTAAAACCTTCACCCTATGAGCCATCATAGACATTCGGTGGAGAGAAGGCTGCCTATTAAAGATTACAATATCACCATCCATCAGATGTCTTTCAACTATAAAGTGTGGTTGAAGATTTTCAGCAATCTTCTCCCTATCAGCAACAAACTCCAACCTAATCCTTTTACCATCAGGTCTTATCACATAGAGAGCTCCAGGATACTTGTCAGGACCATTCTTAACAAGCTCACGCATTCTTTCTATGTTCCATTCAGTTACAACTTCAGGATAAGTTAAACGCATAGCAATATCTATCGGAACCCCAACCTCATCTATGCTTAGGTTTGGATCGGGGGAGATAACTGTTCTAGCTGAAAAATCAACCCTCTTACCTGAAAGGTTACTTCTAAACCTACCCTCTTTTCCCTTTAGTCTTTGAGCTAAAGTTCTTAAAGCTCGGCCAGACCTATGTCTTGCAGGAGGAATACCTGAAGTTTCATTGTCAAAGTATGTTGTTACATGGTATTGGAGAAGGTCTGAAAGCTCTTGGAAGATTAGAGGTGGAGCACCACCTTCAAGCGTGTATTCGTCAAGTCTACGGTTTATCCTTATAATATCTACAAGTTTATGGGTTAAGTCATCTTCAGACCTGATTCCAGATTCCAACATTATTGATGGTCTAACAGAAACAGGTGGAACTGGAAGAACTGTTAAAACCATCCATTCAGGTCTAGCATTTTTAGAGTCATAACCTAAAAGTTTTAGGTCCTCATCAGGGATAAGTTCAAGCCTAGCTCTTATGGTTGCAGCATCTAAAAGTTTTGCACCTTCTTCTGTATGCTCAAAAAAGTTTGTTGGTTTACTAAACTCAACAGGGTTCTGTCTTTTCATACAGTGTGGACAGATACTTGCTCTCTTAGCTTCACTCTTTACTTCCTCATAAATCTCAATAGGCTCTTCCCCAAGCTCAATTTTTGCTTCTTCAATTCTTGCCTTATACCTTTCAATTTTGTCCTGTGGAATAAGAATTCTTCCACATTCTCTACAGAAAATATTTAAAAATTCATGAATGTATTTTACAAAACCAACATGAATTATTGGTGTTGCAAGTTCAATATGGCCAAAATGTCCTGGACATCTTATAGCTGTGTTTCCACAGGTTCTACATTTTGCTCTTGGTTCAAGTGTTCCAAGCCTCTCATCCATCAAACCAGAGGGAATAGGCGCTCCATCCTCATCATAGGTGTCAGCTTCTCTAACTTCAACAACAGAATATTTTCTAATTTCTTGAGGTGAGAGTAAGCCAAACTTAATCTTTTTAATCGTTTTTGTTGCTTCTTCTTCAATTATTGTTTCTAAAGCCATGTTTTACACCCTCTCCTCCAAAACAAGTCTTGGAGCTATACATAAGCTCATAAGCTCCTGAAGTAGAAGCTTAAACGCATAAGAAACAATAACAGGTGAAATTACAGCCTCATCCCCACAAACATTACAAACATACTTTCTTTGTTTACTGTCATAGTAGGCTATAAGACCGCACTTCTCACAAACATACATTAAAAACTTATCTGACTCGTCAAGCAGACGGTTTTTAAGCAGAATAGCTGCACCATGCCCTATTAGACAGTCTCTCTCCATTTCACCAAACCTTAGACCTCCACCTCTAGCCCTACCTTCCGTTGGCTGTCTGGTTAACATTTGAACCTGACCTCTAGCTCTAGCATGAATCTTATCAACAACCATGTGATGGAGTTTCTGGTAATAGACTATCCCAACAAAAACATCAGCCTCAAACTTTTCACCAGTTATACCATTATAGAAAACTTCTTTACCACCATAATGGAAGCCAAGCTTATGTAGAATCTTTCTAAGATCCTCAGGTTTTTCATTTCTAAAGGCTGTTCCATCCACAGGTCTACCTGTTATAGCAGCAACCTTACCAGCAATAGACTCCATAAACTGACCTAAAGTCATTCTTGAAGGAAAAGCATGTGGATTTATAATTATATCTGGAACTATTCCATCCTCGGTAAATGGCATATCTTCCTCAGGTATAATCATACCTATAACTCCTTTCTGACCATGTCTAGAAGCAAACTTATCACCAAGCTCTGCTTGACGGTCATCCCTTACTTTAACCTTTACAACCCTATTTCCTTTAGAGGTTGTTGTAACTATAACTGTGTCAACAATACCTTTTTCTGAGGGTCTCATGGTTATAGAGGTGTCTCTTCTACTCGGACCATGAACCTCAAACTCTTTATATTCCTCTAAGAATCTTGGAGGACTTGTTCTACCAACTAAAACGTCAGAACCTGAAACCTCTGTTTCTGGACTGATAATCCCGTCAGGCTCTAAGGCTCTATAATACTGTTCTCCTCTAAAACCTATAGTTCCAGGTTCAGGTATCTCAAAACGGTCTTTTTCTCCGCCAAGATACTGTTTAGCTTCAGCCTCATAAAGACGGTAAAAGGTAGACCTACCTAGACCTCTTTCAATAGAAGACTTGTTAAAGACTAAAGCATCCTCCATATTATACCCTTCAAAAGATAAAACCGCAACAACACAGTTTTGGCCTGCAGGTCTATCATCATAACCAATAGTATCCATCGGCTTTGTTCTTACAAGCGGAACCTGTGGATAATGAAGTAGATGAGCTCTTGAGTCTGTTCTTAAAAAGAAGTTTGTTGAATAAACTCCTAAAGCTTGTTTAGCCATAGCAGCCTCATAAGAGTTTCTTGGAGACTGATTATGTTCAGGATATGGAATTAAAGATGCGCAGATACCTAGAATCGTGTATGGAGCAATTTCTAGATGAGTATGTTCAGGTGTTAACTCTTCAAGGCTTAAAGCAATATAGGCGTTTTCCTCTTCATCAGCATCTAAATACTCAATTATACCGTTTTTGATAAGATATTCCCAGTCAATCTCGCCTCTTTTTAACATTTCAATATGTTCTTTTTGAAGCTTAGGTTTACCATTTTCCACAATAATTAATGGTCTTCTAACTCTCCCAGCATCACAATTTATGTAAACTTCTCTACTAACTCCATAAGGTGAAACATTCTCATAAAAAGCAACATTAATTTCGTGACTAATTTCACCTCTACGTCTAAGCTCTCTTAAAGTCTTTACAAGTGTACGGGGATCCTCACAATAGTAAATATGCCCATCAACAAAGACTTTTGCACCTTTCAGCTTAAGTTGAGGTGGCGCGTTAACCTGATCTACAACACCTAAACTTTCAAGAATAGGCTTAATCTCATCCGAACCTACACCAACAGAGATTGAAGCTGAAAGTGCAAGGTTTTTAACAAGCCCACAGTTTGAACCTTCAGGAGTTTCGTTTGGACAAAGTCTACCCCAATGGGTTGAGTGAAGATCTCTAGCCTCAAAGTTTGGTTGGCTTCGGCTTAAAGGTGACTGAAGCCTTCTTAGGTGGCTAAGAGTTGAGAGGTAGTTTGTTCTGTCTAGTAGCTGAGTTACTCCAACTTTTCCTCTACCCCAGTTTCCAGTAGCTAATGCATGTTGAAGTCTCTCAGTTATTATTCCAGGTCTAATGGCTGCATTTATAGCTCCAAAAGCTCCAGCTCTTTTTAGGCTTGTTCTTTCAAGCTGATATTTCATATCTTTACATAGGTTTCGGAAAGCGATTCTAAAGAGATCTGCAAGAAGTTCTCCTGCAGGTCTAAGCCTCTTGTTTGCGTAATGGTCTTTATCGTCTGGTTTACGAATACCAAGTTTAAGCTCAATAAGCCTATTAACAATTTCAGCTAAAAAGTAGGCTTTTTTGATTCTCGCAGCAGAGGTTCTTCCGAGGTGAGGGAGAAAGTTTCTATCTATAACTGTTTCAGCTCTTCTAATTCTATACTCTTCAACCTGACCGTAAGCTATCCTGTTACCTATATAGATTATTGCATCCCTAGTTTTGTATACACCCTCAGCCTTCTCAAATGAGGGTTCTAACATATCCTGAATTTCTTTTTTTGGAGAAACAGCCTCAGCAATATCCTTGTCAGCCTCAATACCTAAAGCCTTCATAAGAATAACAAACGGTATGT
The DNA here is from genome assembly GCA_964484995.1 of uncultured Candidatus Bathyarchaeia archaeon. GTDB lineage: Archaea > Thermoproteota > Bathyarchaeia > Hecatellales > Hecatellaceae > EX4484-218. Next base: position 5,197 of record CAZAHF010000036.1, read on the forward strand.
CAATAACAACACCTGGAATAGCAACATAAATTGAGCCGTCTGCACGCATTTTTACCTCAATTCTAGCTCTAAAACCTACAGTTGTAGAGAAAACCTTAGCCTTATAGATGGCTGCTGTTTCTGTACCTTCCTTATCAACCATTATACGGTTTGGTGCAAGGTCTTCAAGTGTAACAATAACTCTCTCAGAACCGTTAATTATAAAGTAACCACCAGGATCTTTTGGATCTTCACCAAGAGCAATAAGTTCATCTTTACTTAAGCCATAAAGATGACATTTTTTAGATTTAACCATGATGGGTATATCGCCAATATATAGAGGTTCAAGTGAAACACTCTTTTTACCGTCTTTTTCTATCCACATTTCAAGTCTTAAAGGCCCCGCGTAGGTTAGATTCCTAATCATAGCTTCTCTTGGATAGATTATGTGTTCAGAGCCGTCAACCTCAACAATTCTTGGTTTTCCAACCTCAATTTTCCCAAACTTAATCCTGTATCTAGTCTCAGCCTCTATATCTATACCGCCAACCTCATCAACAATTTTTTGAAGACCATTCTCAATAAAATCATTAAAAGAGTTTAAATGCTGAGTGACTAAACCCTCATATTTAAGAAAACTTTCCATTAAAACCCAGTAATCATCTTTATTAAACTGTTTTAACTCACTCAAAACTTTCAACCCCTCACAACATACCTATAATATTCAGCAACTCCAGCTGTTGGGCTTTTTCTAACAATCTTAATTATGTCCCCTGGTTTTGCACCTAAAGCCTTAACAGCCGGATCTGTGTCTTTAATTTTTGGAAGCTGGTACGGTTTAATCCTATAGGTTTTAAGCAGCTCTTCAGCCTCCTCCTTTGATAGGAGGATATGTTTTGGTACAAGTTCATGGTCGAATATGTTGAAAGATTCTTGTTGTTTTTTCTCTCTCACCATAAATAGTTTCACTCACTCTACACTAATGTTATTAGAAGACAACCGCATCTTGCTTACTTGGTGGTCAAATCAAGCCAATAGGGAGTGATATTAATAAACTTTTTGCATTAATAAACCCATAAAACACCAAATAAAGAAGACTTAAGGAGCTTTTTGAAGGATAGTTTTAAATTTAAATCCTTGGTTTATTAATTATTGTCAACATCAGATTTTTAGCTAAAACAATTTTTCTTTGGCTGGTGGAAGTTTGAAATGTTATAATAGAAGAATGCTAAAGGTTGATTTAACCAATAAAAAGGCTGTTGTTGAGGAGATTAAGGAGGAAGACCTAAAAAGCCTTATTGGTGGAAAAGGTTTAGGAATTAAAATTCTTCTAGAAAGACTAAAACAGGGTGTAGCTCCACTATCCCCAGAAAACATTCTTGTTTTTGCTGTAGGTCCTATTGAAGGGCTAATTTTCCCTGGTGACTCAAAAACAGGTGTTTTCTTTAAATCTCCGTTAACAGGTATTTTTGGCGAGTCTTATTGTGGAGGGGCTTTTGGTCCTCAACTAAAGCTTGCTGGTTATGATGCTTTAATGATTACTGGTGTGTCTGATAAACCTGTTTACCTAAAAATTTTTGATAAAGATGTAGAGTTTAAAGATGCGAGCCATCTATGGGGTAAAGACGCCTATGAAACTGAAGATATAATTAAGAAGGATGAAGATGGGAAAGTTCAGGTTGCATGTATTGGTCCTGCTGGTGAGAATCTTGTTAGATTTGCATGTATAAACAATGCTAAAGGTAGACAGTTTGGTAGGTGTGGTGCTGGTGCTGTTATGGGTTCTAAGAAGCTTAAAGCTATAGCCATTCTTGGGACAGGGAAAGTTGAGCCTGAAAACATTGAAGAATTTAATAAGATTCGTGAGTATGTGTTAGAGCAAGCTAAAAAGGTTTTAAAGTCTTTAAGCGAGTATGGAACACCGCCAATGATTAGCTTAATGAGTGCTGCTGGAGCTTTACCAACAAGATACTGGACTGAGGGGGAGTTTGAGAATGTTGAAAAAATAAGTGCTGAAACAATGAAAAAAACTATTGTAAAGGCTAATCGTGGATGTTATGGTTGTGCAGTTGCATGTGGAAAACTTTCAAAAATTGAGCAGGGACCTTTTGCTGGTGTTGAGGTTGAGGGACCTGAATTTGAAACTTTGTTTAGTTTTGGTTCTTTATGTGGAATAGATAATTTGGAAGCTATAGCTAAAGCTAACGAGGTTTGTGATAGGCTTGGAATTGACACTATATCCGCTGGAAATGCTGTTGCTTTTGCTATGCAATGCTATGAAAAGGGAATCTTAGATGAAAAAACAGCTGAAGGCTTAAAACTTAATTTTGGAAACTGGGAGGCTATGTTAGAACTTCTACCAAAAATAGCTTTTAGAAAGGGTTTAGGAGATATTTTAGCTGATGGTGTAAGAGAGGCGGGTAAAAAAATTGGTGGAGAAGCTGAAAAGTTGGCTGTTCATGTTAAAGGTTTAGAACCTCCAGCTTATGATCCAAGAGGAATTAAGGCTAAAGCTTTAACCTACGCTATCTCTTCACGTGGAGCCTGCCATCTAAGACATTTCGTCCATAGACCTAATCTTGTTGGGAAACATGCGTTTAGGAAGGATATACCTGTTGATAAGTTTTCTTATGAGGAACAGGTTGAGATGATTATAGAGATGGAAAACTTCTACACTCTTGTGGATACGATGATTCTTTGTAGGTTTGTTTGTTTACCTGTTCTTGGCCCTATCCTGTGGGATGAGTTAACAAGGCTTTATAATGCTTTAACAGGGTTAAACATTAAAACTGAAGACCTAGTAAAAATTGGTGAAAAAATAAACCAGATGGTTAGAGTTTTTAATGTTAGAGAAGGTGTAACTAGGAAAGATGATTGTCTTCCAGAAAGATTTTATAAGGAGCCCCTTACAAAGGGTTCTGCTAAGGGTCATGTTGTTGAAAAAGAAAAATTTGAAAGAATGCTTGACAAGTACTATACACTTAGAGGCTGGGATAAAGAGGGGAAACCTAAGCTTAGTGTAAGCTAAAGTTTGTAACCTATTTTTCTCAAAAACTTTTTTCTTTCCTCAACCTCCTTCTCTGTTTCAACACCCTTAGACTTGTAGCCGTCTACAACACCCAAAATTCCTCTACCTTGCTCGGTTTCAACTAAAACAACTTCTACAGGGTTTCCTGTTGCACAGTATATATTGCAAACCTCAGCCACATTTTTAATAGCATTTAAAACATTAATTGGAAAAGCATTTTTAAGAAAGATTAAAAAACAGTGCCCTGCTGAAAGTTTTAAGGCATTTTCAACAGCAAGCTTTTCTAGCTCTTCATCGTTTCCAACATGTCTCACTAGACATGGTCCTGAACTCTCACAAAAAGCTAAACCAAATTTTATTGTTGTGGTTGAGCTTACAAGAACCTCATAAAGGTCTTCAACAGTCTTTATAAAATGGCTTTGACCAAGAATAAGATTACAGCCTTCCGGAGGCTCAATCTTAATAAGCTTAAACTCCAAACTCACCACCAACAAATCCTTTTCTAAAACTAGAATTTTAATCTTTCAATTTTGGTTTTTCTAACCTAAAAGAAGAGTTTTCCAGAAGCTTTTAGGGTTTTTTCTGGCCTCAAAAACAACTATAAAGATTAAGCCAGCAAGACATGTTAAGTTAACTAGAACACTAGCAATAAAAGGGTTTTGGAAAAGGAGAAAAATGTTTACTGTCTGAGTAGAAAAAGGAAAAAGTAAGGGATTGTAGGGATGGTTTAAAGTGTCTAGAAAAACATGGCTTAAAACACCAATTAAAGCTGAAAAAACAAGAGTAAAGGAAAACTTAAACATTTCAGCGTTAGGTTTTAAACCAAAAATTTTTGAAAAAAGCCAAGGGTAAACATAGATTGTTAAGAGGGATGCGGTAAACGTTCCAAGAGTCCCTCCACCAAAAATACTGTGAAAAACAAGTCTATCATAGGTTTTAGAGCCAGTAGTAAGCCAGAAAAACGGTATTTCTAAGTCCGGAATAAAAGAGCCAATAATAACCGCTGGAAAATTAAGTTTAACCCTAAAACGTTTACATGACTTATAGATTAAGTAGGCTAAAGGGTAGTGTAGGGGTGTATAGGGCAACCTTTTCCTCCACCTAAACAGTCAAATATGTTGAAAGCTATTTTTGAGTTTAAACTTTCACATTTAAACATGTAAGGGTTACCTAAAATGCAAAAATTGGAGGTTAAAGCTGTTCTTTTTGATTTTGACGGAACCCTAATAGACTCTATGAGAGTAATACATAAAGTCTTAAACCAAACTTTGGAAGACTATGGGCTGCCAAAGATTAAACCAAACCTACTTGGGGAGATGGCCGGTCAACCCTTAACCACAATTCTAAAAAAAGCGGTTAAAAAAAGAGTTAATGAGTTAACTCTCGAAAAAGTTAGAGAAAAATTCTATAGGAGATATCTGGATATAAGCCTAAAAAAGTGTAGACCATTCCCAGAAGTAAAAGATATTCTTAAATATCTTTACCTAAAAAATTTTAGGCTCGCTGTTGTTACATCAACACCAAGAAAACCTGTCTTACGTGACCTTCAAAGATTCAATTTAAAAAAATATTTTGATGTTATCATAACAAGAGAAGACGTAAAAAACTCTAAGCCTTCACCAGAGGTTATTGTTAAAGCCTTAAAACGTTTAAAAATGGAGGGTTCAGAGGCTGTTATAGTTGGAGACAGCCCAATGGATATTAAAGCTGGAAAAGCTGCAGGAACAAAGACTGTAGCTGTGGTTACAGGGTTATGTGGGAAAAGAAGACTTGCAAAGGAAAAACCAGACTTTATCCTAAAAAACCTTTCTGAACTAAGAAGAATTTTAGCTTAAAACTCGTAACCTAAAAGACCACATATTTCCTCATGTAGATTTTTTAGTCTTTTAATTGCAGGATGATTTTCTCCAAGTCTTGTCTTAAACTCTTTAACAGAATCTTCAAAACTAATAACCCTATTATGTTTTATTCTCTTGTCAGCGTAAGCAACAATTTTTTCCTCCAAGGTTTCTAATGTAAAATCTTTTGGAGGTAACCCTACCTTTACAGCTTCATCCAGAGGTATACCTGCACCTACATGTTTTTCAATTATGCTTATTAACGGTTCTGGGAAATTTAGTTTTCTTGCTATTTCACCACCATAATATCCATGTAAAACAGAACGTGTTCTAACTCTACCAATATCATGTAAAAGAGCACCAACCTCAACAAGCTTTAGATTAACATTTACACCTTTCTCAATCATTTTTCTTGCAATTTTAACAGCTAAATCTGTAACAGCTTTTGAATGTTCAATAACCCTTTTTGAGCAGCCTACCTCATAAAGAATTTTTTCAGCTTTAACTCTTGATGGAAGCTTACTCATGTTCTAGTTCTTCCTTTAAACTTTCAACCTTTTTTTCTAAAAACTCAACTACCTTACTATTATCAAAATGTTGAAGTGAACCTCCACATGAGGGACACTTAAAAAAGTTTTCTACAGCCTCCTCAAAAGTATATCTTCCACAATGTTTATCGTTACAAAAAAAGAAGTCATGTGTTTTTTCAAATTCAAGTCTAGCTTTTAGTTTTTCAAGAATTCTTCTTTTTTGAGCTTTAATAATACTCTGAAGCTGGTCTTCTTGAAGCCTCCAATAGAATATAAGCCAACCACTTTGAGAATCTTGAATACTTTCAGATGTTACAAGTGAAAAGTTATGAAGTCTAATCAGAATTTTTCTTATCTCATTCAACCTAATACCTGTAGCTTTTGCTAGGTCTTCTTCTGTCGCTTTACCTCTCTTTTTTAATTCACTAACTATCTTTACAGCATCATCTCCACCAATCTTTGAAACTACCCTGTATAGGAGAGATTCACCCATCGGGATCATCGACTACCTCTTTTTTAAAAATGTGAACTAAGCTCATTCTCAACTAATTTTTAGAATCTGAAGCTAATAACCTTGACGTATAAAAACTATATACTCAACCTAAAATGTTGTATTCTTTGGTTAGAAAAATTTTTGTATTAGGTTTACATCCATTTTCAGCTAACTAGGTGGAAGGGTTAGGTTATGGTTGAGCCTGTGAAAAATCTAAGTTTTGAAGAGTTTAAGAAGGTTGATTTAAGGGTTGGAAAGGTTTTAAAGTCTGAGAAGGTTAAAGGTTCTGATAAGCTTCTTGTTTTTGAGGTTGATCTTGGAGTAGAAAAAAGAAGACTTGTTGCTGGACTTGCAGAATATTATCAGCCAGAATATTTTGTGGGTAAAACTGTTGTGGTTGTTGCAAATCTTGAACCCAAAAAGATTCGTGGAATAGAATCTCAGGGGATGATTTTAGCTGCTGTTGATGATAAGGGTAAACCTTACCTACTTACTGTTGACGGTGAAGTAAAACCAGGGACAAAAATATTCTAAAAAAGGGAACTCTTATTTTCTATTTTTCTCCTAAAATTGTTTGAGATTTATGGTTAAAGTTGTTGTTCTTCGTTGGGGTCATAGACCTGAAAGAGATAAAAGGTTAACTTCTCATGTAGCTTTAACTGCTCGTGCTTTAGGTGCTGATGGAATAATTTTGGCTGATATTAAAGATGAAACCGTTAAAAAAACAGTAGAAAAGGTTGTTAGTTTATGGGGAGGACCCTTCTTTTTTGAGATGGGAAAAGATTGGAAAGAAGTAGTAAAGGCTTGGAAAAATATGGGTGGTGTTGTTGTTCATCTTACAGCTTACGGTGAGAACATAGAAGAAAGTGATGTTATAGATAGAATAAGAAGAACAGGAAAGGATGTTTTAGTTTTAGTTGGAAGCCAAAAAGTTCCAAAAGAATTTTTTTCTAAGGAGGTTTCAGATTTTAATGTTGCTGTTGGAAATCAGCCTCATTCAGAATGTGCAAG